>DAOOKC010000140.1:609-1979 GCA_035385485.1 Exilispira sp. | reverse complement strand
AATAAAAGTGTAAAAACGGAGAGTAAAATAACAATATGAATTTAAATAAAATATATGATTTACAGGATAAAGTTTTAAGTAATATTTTTAGTTTTGAAAATATATTTTATCTTACAGGTGGGACATGCTTAAATCGCTTTTATATAGAAAAAAGATATTCTGAAGATCTTGATCTTTTTACAAATAACAATCCAAGATTTGGTTTTGCCATAAAAAATATTATAAAAAAATTGGAAGAAAGTTTTACTGTTCAAATAGAAATAGAAGCAAAGAATTTTTTTAGATTAAAGGTTGAAAATACTTTGCAGGTAATTTTTGTTAATGATATTGAATATAGAGTTGGTGAAATTGTTATAACAAAAAATAAATTTTTGATAGATAATGTTTACAATATTTTAAGTAATAAATTAACTGCAGTTATAGGAAGAGATAATCCAAAAGATATTTTTGATATTTATTTAATAGCAAAATATTTTTCTTTTTCCTGGGATGAAATTTTAAATGCAGCCCATAAAAAAGAGATATTTAATGATGATGATCTTATAATTCGATTAAAAAGTTTTCCTAAGGAATTGTTCATTAACATTAATATTCTGGATATTACTTTTCTTGATAATTTTGATAAGGATTTTTTAACTTTAATAGATGAAATTTATTATAGAAAATATCATTTTAAGATGGATAAATAGATAAAAATTAAGCTTTTCAAAATTAAGGTTGATAAAAAGCAAATTTGCGATATTGTATTGATGATATCAGCAATAAATCCATTTGTTTTATCTTTCATATTTGAAAATGATTATTTAAAAGGCTTAAAATAAGGATTTAAGATGAAAGTTCCATTTTATACTTCTGTAAGAGAATACCATGAAAGAAAGCAGGAATTTGACAGGGCGATTTTTGATGTTTTAGAAAGAGGTGATTTTATATTAGGAAAAGATGTGGTTGAATTTGAACAGGAAGCTGCAAAGTATTTAAATGTAAAATATGCAGTTGGTGTGGCTTCTGGTTCTGATGCTCTTGTTATAGGAAGTGATATTCTTGGATTTAAAGATGGTAAGGAAGTGTTGACCCCAACCTTTACCTTTTTTGCTTCAACATCCTGTATAGCAAGACTTGGTGGAAAACCTGTATTTGTCGACATGGATGAAGACACATTAAATATGGACTTAAAACAGGCTGAAAACAGAATATCAAAAAATACAGCAGGTATTATTCCAGTTCATCTTTTTTTACAGCCAACACCGATGCAAAAGGTTATGGAGATGGCTAAAAAATATGGTTTAAAAGTTATGGAAGATTCTGCTGAAGGTTGGGGAATGGAAAGTTATGTAGATGGAAACTGGAAAAAAGCTGGAACGATAGGTGAT
>DAOOKC010000140.1:0-599 GCA_035385485.1 Exilispira sp. | reverse complement strand
ATGAAAAACGAGTTACCAATAAATGATTGGCTTTTTCATTTTTTCCAACCAAAACTTTAGGTGCGTATGGTGATGCGGGTCTTATGGTTACTAATGATGAAGATCTTTATAATAAAATAAAAAGCTATCGAGTTCATGGCTCATCAAAAAAATACTATCATGATTATATCGGTTATAATTCAAGACTGGATACAATTCAGGCAGCAATATTAAAAGTAAAAATTAAAACCACCGAACAATCTATACAAAAAAGAGCAATTCATGCCAGGCATTATAATGAAAGACTTTCTAATATACAGCAGATAAAGATTCCAAAGGTAGATAAAAATAATCGTGAAGTCTACTATGTTTATAACATTCTTGTTGAAAAAAGAGATGAACTTGCAAAATATTTAAGTGAAAATGAAATAGGTTATTCTATTTATTATCCACTTCCCCTGCATTTGCAAAAGTGTTTTTCTTATCTTGGATATAAAAAAGGTGATTTTCCTGTAGCAGAAAGAATTTGCGAAAAGATAATAGCCCTTCCAATGTATCCCGAATTGACTGATGATGAAGTAGATTATGTTTGTGATAAGATAGAAAAATTTTATAAATAA
>DAOOKC010000139.1:0-1987 GCA_035385485.1 Exilispira sp. | reverse complement strand
TCAAAACCCTGCTTTTCAAATGGTTCTAAATATTTTGAAAATAGATCAATTATCTTTTTTATATATTTATCACTAATATATTTTTCATTACTTTGACCATTTTTTTGCTCTATCTTACTAATATTATAAGGACCTAATTTTTCATATACAGAACCACCATTTAAACCAATTCTTATGGTAGCATCATAATCTTTAGCAATTTTTGCAATCAAATTCATATCAGTAAAATTCATGTTTCCTGGATTTATCCGTACCTTTTTAAACCCATTTTTTATAGATAAAATTGCTAATTTTGGCAAGAAATGGGTGTCAGCAACAAAAACAAAGTCATCTCTTTCATATTTATCTTTAAATTTTTTTGCAATTTCAATTTCATTTTCATTCCTAATTGATAATCTTATTAAACTACAATTTGTTTTTGAAAGCTCAAGTATCTGATTTTCAAGTTCAGTCTTATTATCATAACCAAAACTACACATAGATTGAAGATATATGAATGAGTTATCATAAATTATTGAGTTTGAAATTTTAACAGGTTTAATTTTTTTCATCTGAAATTTCTCTTTTTTCTATTGGCAAATATATATAAAAACTTGTACCAACATGAATTTTTGAATCGACTTCTATATAGCCATCATTCTGTTTAATAATAGAATAAACAATGGAAAGTCCCAATCCTGTTCCTTCTTCTTCCTTTGTAGTAAAAAATGGTTCGAAAATTTTGGGAAGATCATTTTTATCAATTCCACAACCAGTATCTTTTATTGTTATTTTTATATATTCTCTTTTATATCCTTTTTCTTTATTTTCCCCTTCATTTTCTGTATTTTTTTTATATTGATCTTCAATATTTTTATTATATTTACCTTCTATATTTTTACTACATATATCTGTTTTTATTGTAATTATTCCTTTTTGCTTAATAGCATCATATGCATTGACTAATAGGTTCATCAAAACCTGATCAAATTGAATTTTATTCATTTTTATATATATTTTTTCCTTCATCAATTTATATTCAAATTTTACCTCTTTTCCTTTGGAATAATTAAAAATTGTCTTAATACTATTTATTGCTTCATTTACTTCTATTAATGATGATTTAGAATGCTTTTTTTGTGAGAATAGTTTAATTCTATCTGTTAATTCAAGTCCTTTTTTTATTATCTGAATATTATCTTTTAAATTATCCTCAATTTCATTTAAATTTTCTTTCAAAATAGATTCGTTACTATCTTTTAAATATTTTTTTAAGTTACCAATATTTTCAAGAGAAAGTTGAGTGTTGCCTTTTATACTTGCTAAAATATTATTGAAATCATGTGATATTTCGCTTGAAAATCTTCCTAAAGCTTCCATTTTTTGAGAATGAGCTATTTGCTTTTCCATTTCAATTAATTTTTTTTCATCTTCCTTTTGCTTGGTTATATCTCTAATACTACCAACTATATATAATGGTTGGTTATTATCATCATAAATTATAACAAATAAATCTGATAACCATTTTATAGAACCATCTTTATGAATAAATCTATATTCAAAATAATTTTGCTTGTTCGATAAAGCTGTTTGAAAATCCGGTTTAAAATTAATAAAATGTTTTTTATCTTCATCGTATATTCTATTCCAAAAAAGAGCATGATCTTCCTTAAACTCTTCTTCTGTAAATCCTGTAATATCATAGCAGGCTTTGGATATATATTCTAATTTTCTGGTAGGAAAATATTGTCTATAATGCATTTCAAGAGAATAATCCAATAAATCATTAAAACATTTTTTCTGATACTCTAATTCTTTTAAATAAATTTCGTTCATCTTAAATATTAAAATTCCCTGAAAAGTAAATCGAATGAGATTTATCTCTTCAAGAAAAATTTCTTTTCTGTCAGTTCCTATTAAAATAAGAGCCTTCAAACTATTTTCAATATATATAGGTATTATTGCAGCAGTATTGAAGGTTATTTCAGAAAAAAATCTTTCAGATTTA
>DAOOKC010000138.1:0-2001 GCA_035385485.1 Exilispira sp. | reverse complement strand
TTATATTTTTAATTTTCTTATTTCTTTAATTTTCATATTTTTTTCATTTTTATTATTTTTTTAATATTATTCATTAAATTATTAATTTTTTTTATTTTATTGATGTGCAAAACTTTTTTTTATCTTTATGACATATAAACTGGATTACCTGCCTTGAACTCATAAGTGCTGAAGGAAGACCGCCTGGAGGTTGAACCCACATACCCGAAAGCCAGAAATTATCAAGATTGGGAACTTTTTTAGGTATAGATCTAAACTTCTGCTGTTTATCGGGAGTTATTATCCAGGTCATAAATGTACCTTTGAAGTTTCCAGTATAACGATTATAGGTTACAGGAGTAGCTACATCAATAATTTCAATGGCATCTTTAAATCCTGGATAGATTTTTTCAAGCTCATCGGATATAGTAGAAGCAATCTTTTCCTTTTCAGTTTTATAAGCATTTTTATCTAAATATAATTTTTCCCAATATTCATAATCATCAACTGAAAAACCAGCCAGAACAACAGATTTATCAGGTCCTGCTAAAGACTTATCAAAACTATAGTTTTTTACAATCAACCAATCTGTATTCCAGTCTTTCAATGATGATACTTTATAAAATTCTCCAAGAGATTCTATTTGCGAAGAAAACTGCCTATTAATACCAAAAGCTACCTGAACCATTGGTGACAAAAGTTTGCACCTTTGAAAAAGCTCTTGATGTAAAGGATCAATATGCTTAGTAGAAAGCATATCATAAAGTGTAGTTTTTAAATCGGCTGCTGATATTATATAATCACCAAAAACTTTACTTCCATCAGAAAGTTGAAGACCAATTGCCCTTCCATTTTCTTCTAAAATCCTTTCAACCTTTGATTTATAAAAGATTTTTGCACCCAAACTAATAGATTTTTGTTCAATAGCCTTTGCAAAATTTAATGATCCACCCTCTGGAAATCCTCCATCTTTTGAATGAAGAGAAGCCAATGTTATTACAAGACTGAAAAGTGGATAATCTTTTTCTGATAATATTTTTGGAAAAACTTCCCTTAAAAAAGGATTTTTAAATCTTTGAGCAAATTCTCCTACAGTTATGCCATTACAAAAATTCATATCTTTAAAATATGGCATCATTTTAATAATTAATTTTAAGATATCGAAAAAGTTATAAAGCTCATAGGGTTTTTCTATTGGCATTTTGAATCTTGAAAACTTTCGGATCAAGTTACAAAAGGTTTCGATAGTTTGTGAATCTTCGGGGGATATTTGCTTCAAATGTTTTTCAAGTTTATCTGCATCACAATATACATTAAAAGTCTTTCCTTCTGAATCTATAAATCTATAAAAAACTTCATGGTAAATCATCTTACGCCCATTTATAGCGCTAACTTCTTTCCAGAATTTATAAAAACTTGAATCGGGACTTGATCCTACAAGCCAGTGGATACAACCATCGATGATGTAATCCTTTCTTTTCCAGGATGTACAGAGTCCTCCTGGCTTATCGTGCATCTCATATACTTCTGCTTCATATCCATTCATTCGAGCATAACAGGCAGCAGATAGCCCCGCTATTCCGGCACCAATTATTAAGATTTTTTTAGACATGATGCTTCCTTGAACTAATTCTACTATTTTAATAAATAGCATCATATTAATTATTTTCAAATTTATAGGATTTTTTGGATTTGTAGATTTATTATTTCCATAATTTTAAGATAAAACTAATATTTGTGCAATTTTTGTGCCTAAAAAAATCTCTGTTTTAATCTCACAATTGGCAGCTAAAACTAATTATTTCTCTGGTGTTTACAAAACGAAAGAAAATAATCATAATATATTACTATTTGGATCAAAATCGATTCCTATATTTCTTCTTACTAAATTATTTTTATTTTCAAGTTTATATATTACTACATAATCCTCATTTTTATTTATTAATTTTTCTATAGAAGTAATAAGTGAAAAAAGTTTTGAATCTGTTATTTCCCCTTCAAATACAGATTTTTGAGTATGAT
>DAOOKC010000137.1:0-2081 GCA_035385485.1 Exilispira sp. | reverse complement strand
ACCCTTGGACCGTAATTTTTCTCAAGATTTTTTAATGTAAAAATTATAATATCTTCATTTTTAGTCTTCTTCAAAAAACGGATTAATATTGTATATGCTATCTTTTTATCTTTTTCTATTAAAGCTTCAATAGCTGTTTTTTGAACATCCATGTCATCTGAATAAAATAATCTTTGCATTATTTCAGAAAAAGACAAGCTAAGAGTTATATCATCAATCTTATATTCTTTTAATATTTTTTTATTTACCTGATTTATTCGGGATTTTAATCGATTATCCAATTTTAATATTATATCAGACATATTTTGCTTAAAAAACTGAATCTTATATTGATTTTCAAGAGAAATATCATACTCAATTCTTGATTTAGAATTTGATAAAACAGAAAAAGCCTTTGTGACTTTTTTAAATTTTTCTAAAGCAGATGGATCTTTATTTTTATCAGGATGAAGCTGGAAAACAAGTTTTCTATATGCAGCTTTAATTTCTTCCATTGAAGAATCGGGTGCAACCTTTAATATAGAATAATAATCATTCATCAATTCATCCATAACTTCCTCCTTGAAGCAGGATTTAACTTAAAAGACCTTTCATTAGATACTTTTGTTCATGATAATCTATTTCATCATTATAATACTGAAGTGCTTCATAATAGTTTTTAAGTTTCTCATAGCTTGCAGTAGAAATTGTTAAATCTATCTCTTTTATTAATTCTAAAACTTCATTTTTTATCTCTAAAGGAAACTTTGATTGCTGAATCTTTTCATTAACAATATTTTTTATAGTTTTTAAGTTACTTCTCAATCTTTGCTTCTCTTCAAACTCAATGTCTTCCTTTTCAAAATTTCTTGATGTTTTTATAATTTTTTGTAAATCTGAAAGTTTTAGCTCTTTTGTTGAAGCATCAACAGTAATTTGTTGAAAAACACCTGTGTCAACATCCTGGGCGCTCACTGTTAAAATACCATTTACATCAAGAGAAAAAGTTACCTTAATTCTTGGCTCTCCTGCTTTTGCCCTACGAATATTACTCAAAATAAACGTTCCTAACTTAAAATTTTCACTACATATTTTTCTTTCACCCTGATATATATTTATTTCAACTATTTTTTGATTATCTGCAATTGTGGTAAACATTTTAGAATTTTCACAAGGTATTTTTGTATTTCTATCTATGACAGGAACAAATAATCCACCAGTTATCTCAACTCCTAAGGACAAAGGTGTTATATCAACAAGAATAATATCATCAACAGTTCCTTTTATTATGGCTCCCTGTATAGCAGCCCCTATTGCAACTACTTGATTTGGATCCATTGATTTTTCAATCTTTATTCCAAAAAGATTTTCAAGTCTTAATTGTATTAATGGTATATTTGTCGTGCCTCCAACCAAGATTACAGAATCTATATCGGAAATATTATGATCACTATCCTGAATAACTTTCTTAACAAGATCTATTGTATAATTTACATATTTATCTATCATTAGTTCAAATTCTTCTCTTGTGATTTTATATTCCAGATGAAGCGGTCCTTTTTCATTTGCTGAAATAAAAGGTATAATGATGGAAGATTCTTTTTCATATGATAGATTTATCTTTGCTTTTTCTGCAGCATCATAAATTTTTGTAAGTGCAAATTTATCTTCTTTTAAGTCTTTACCTGTTTTATTTTTGAAATCTTTAAGAATATCATTAGCAATCAATGTATCAAACTCAATACCACCAAGCATATTATCGCCACTTGTTGCGATAACATTAAAAATACCTTCATTAATTTCAACTAAAGAAACATCGAAGGTTCCTCCTCCAAAATCATAAACAAGAACAAGTTTATTAACATCCTTTTTTCCATATCCATATGCAAGACAGGATGCTGTAGGTTCATTTATTATTCTTAAAACATTTAAACCTGCTAACTTACCTGCTTCAAATGTAGCTTTTCTTTGTATCTCATTGAAATAAGCAGGTACAGTTATAACTGCTTCTTCTATCTTTTGTTTTAATATTTTTTCAGCATCATCTTTTAATTTTTTCAGAATAAAAGATGAAATCTCTATTGGAGAAAATTCTCTATTTT
>DAOOKC010000136.1:0-2381 GCA_035385485.1 Exilispira sp. | reverse complement strand
ACATCAAATCCTATTAAAGCTATACTTTGCATATTATTCCCTTTTCATATAAAATTATTAATAAAGTTATTAATAAAGTTAATTATAATAATGCTATAAAAAAAAGAAAACAATCAAAGATATTATTAAAGTTAAACTTATTCATTATCTTGAATTTGATTAAAATAATTACTCATAGTATTTAAAAAGATTTCTGTTTCTTCTTCATTTGTTGCAGTAACTCTTAAAGAATTTTTCAAATATTTAGAAGATACATTTCTAACAGAAATATCATTTTGTAAGAGGAAATTATAACAATTTTTCATTTGCTGTTCATCTGAAAACTTAAAAAGAACAAAGTTTGTATTAGAATTATACACTTTTAGTAAATAACCTTTTTCGGTGTATTCTTTTAATTTATTATATATTATTTGCCTATTTTCAACTATTTTTTGCCTAAATATTGAAATTTCATCTTTTTTTTCTAACAATATTTTCCCTATTTCAATGCTAACTTGTGAGACTACAAAAACGGGAAATACTTTTTTAAGATTATTAATAATTGAAGTATTTGATACGAGATAACCAAGTCTTAATCCAGGAGATAAAAAACCTTTGGAAAAACTTCTTAAAATAATAATATTTTCAAATTCATTTACAAGTGGTACTAATGTCTTTTCGGGACAATATTCTATATATGCTTCATCTATTATAATCAATTTATCTTTTAACCTTTGAATAACATATATCATATCTGATAATGGAAATAGTGTACCTGTAGGATTATTTGGATTTGTAAATATTACTGCTTTTACATCTTTTCTTTTTCCTATATTGACAAGTCTTTTAATGTCAAGACTGAATTCTTTTTCTAACTGATTTGCATCTACTTTACTATTTTCTATATCTTTTCCTGTTTTATCGATTTTTTCAATCAATGGAATTTCGATAAATGAAAGACCAACTGATTCTCCATAATTTTTATAATCAGGATATGTAGGAGCATTTACGATGCATTTTGCACCTTTTTCATTTATTGAAATAAAAAGAAAATATAGAAGCTCATCAATACCATTTCCAACAAGAATCTGATCTTCTGAATTTACTTTGCAATATTCTTTTAAAGAGGTAATAAAACCCGATAAAAATTCGCTTGTTGGATATTTATCTATTCTTGCATTTAATATATTTTCTTTTTCTGAATTATTTAACAAAGAAATAGATGAAAAATTTGATTCATTTAATGCAAGAGTTACCTTTTTCCTTTCAACAAAAATTCTGTTTTCATTTTTTTTGATAAGATCTTTTCGAAAAAAAGTTTTACTCATTTTTTCCCTTTTTATTATAAATATTTTAAATAATATTTACTTATCCTTTTTCCATTCTATATGCCCATTTATATTGTACTTTTCATAAGTTTTTAATATTTCTTCACAAAATTCTAAAGTATTTTTATCCCCTATTTCTTTAGCCTTTTCCCATAATCTGATAAACATTTTTTTACCACTTTCTGTTTGACTATAATTTTTTTTTCTGAAATTACATATAGAACAAAGAGTCTGTCCATTATCAACAGTTGCTTTACCTCCTTTATCTTTTGGAATAATATGATCAGCATGCAATTCATATCCCTCTTTAGAAGATCTACCACAAATTACACATCTATATCCATCTCTTTCAAAAATGATTTTTTTGGTATCATCAGAAAAATCTTCTAAATCCTTTTTTATGACATAATCTGGATCATATTTATAAACCCCCTTTTTAACTTTTATTAAAAAACCTTCTTGATGTAATTTTCTTATAGCTCTCCATGTGTCCCTCGGTTTTTTATTATAAAGTTTTAGATATTGTTCTTCAACCCAATCTACCACAGGCCCATGTGGAAATTCTTGATAAGGATGATTTTTAAAAAATTCAATTAATAAATCACTAATAGATTTATCTTTATTTTGCATAGTTTTTCCTAATTATAATTATTTAAAATAATGAATTTGTTTCTTTTAATATTCTTTGACTTGCAAGTTCACAATATTTTGGATCTATCTCAAGACCCACTGAATATCTATTTAGATTATTTGCTGCTATTAAAGTAGTACCACTTCCAGCAAAAGGATCTAAAATAATATCATCAATAAAACTAAATAATTTAATGCATCTATATGGTAGTTCAATTGGAAAAGGTGCAGGATGCCCTATTCTTTTTTTACTCTCTCCGTTGAAATTCCAAAGTCCATTTGTCCAATTCATAAACTCTTCTTTCTTAATATCAGAAACTTTATTAAAATTGCTTTTTTTCCACTGATCTTTATAAAAAACTACTATCAATTCAACAGGCGCAATGACATAAGGTGCTGAAGCAGATAACCAGGAACCCCATGCTGTTCTTCTAGAAATATTTC
>DAOOKC010000135.1:0-2513 GCA_035385485.1 Exilispira sp. | reverse complement strand
ATTGACACCTATGAAGATGATTTGGGGAACCTTTATATACTGGATCTTGAAAAGAACGAAGAAATTTTTATTGATAAAAATGTCTATTTTTTAACTGATAATCCTCATTTTTCACTTGATGATAGATTTGTTGTTTATAGCACTACAAACCCATCATCAATAAAAATTTATGATATAAAAAATAAAACCTCAAAAAAATTAACCTATATAGAGGAAAATAAAGAGCCATATTTAGAAGAAATGCTTCCATATATTTCAAAGGATTCGAATTATATAATATTCATTTCTAATAGAGATTATTTAGACAAAGAAGATAGCTCTATATATAATGTCTTTTATATAAATTTAGAAGATGGAAATATGGAGAAAATTCCTGTTGAAACATTAATTGGATATCCAGCAACAATGAGTTTTAAGGTTTATTTTCCTGACTTCGAGAATGTTTTAATAAATATAAAAGAAAAAGATACATACAAAAATTATTTTTATATCTTTAATTTCAAAAGTAAAGAAATTAAAAAATTGGATTTCAATTTTCTTAATTTTTCAATTTCACAAGATGGAAGAAAAATTTTAGGCTTAAGAGAGGATAAGAAAATTTTTTTACAAGATATATTTACTTGGAAAATAGATGAAGTAAAAATGGAAAGTTTTGGGGATATTCTTTGGTCTCAAGATAATAACCTATTTTTAAATAGAACTGAAAATTTTGGAGAAATTTATAATCTGAATGGAGAAAAGATTACAAGAATTAGTATGGATTATTCAAAAGATAATGTTTTATATTTTGATAAAGAAAAATTAATTTTTAATAAAACTATCACAAATGAAATAGTAATTTTTTACATCCTTTCTACATACCCTTAAAAGCAACATCAATCGCTACATCTATTGATTTTTGTAATATTTCTGGTAATCCCTCAATTTTAATGTTCAAAAAACCTCTCAATATTAATGAAATTGCGTCTTCTTCTTTTATACCCCTTGACATAAGGTATTCAATTTCATCTTTTGCAATTTTTCCAATCATTGCTTCGTGACTCATTTCAACATCTTTATTTTGTGACTGAAGTTCAGGAATAGTTATTATCTCTCCCTCATCTTTCATAAAAATTCCATTACATTCCATATGTGCTTTAATATTTTTTCCTGTACCTATCAATGTTCCTTTTGATATTACTTTACCACCATCACTTATGACTCTGCTCACTATCTCTCCGCTACTATCATCACCTTTAAGAGATATTTTTCCACCTATATCAAGTTTTGATAATTTATCTGCAAGTAAAATTGAGTATAGTTTTGCTTTTGCTCTTTTTCCATAAAGCAAAACCTCTGGTGCACTTTGGACACTTTTTACTGTTTTAAGTGATACATAGTTAGAAATGAAAACTCCATCTTCATCAACTACTGCTGCACTTCTTGGTCTTACAACAACATTTGGTGCCCAATCATGAATCATAGTAAAAGAAACTTTTGCACCTTTTTTAATATAGAATTCAGTTATTGCTATATGTGAACCACTATTTGAATATGTTGCAGCTGCACATCCATTGATAAGATTGAGTTCTGAATTCTCTTCAGCAATCACTATATTATGAACAAGTTGTGAAAAACCAGATTGTTTTATTAAAAAACAGGTTTGAACAGGAAATTTAGATTTAACATTTGGAAGGGAGTGAATAAAAAAGCCATTATTTTCTCCTTTTTTATATATTAATCTTGTATATGCATCTTTATTTTTATCAACAATTTTAAATAGATAATCATTTAAATAGGGATAATTTTTCAATGCCTCATTTAAAGGTTGTATCTCTATACCCTCTTGTTTGTAACTAACCTCTAAAATATTTTTATCAACATATAAAAATGTCCCAGCCCTATTTTTTTCTTCAATATCAACTCCAACATTAAGAAGTTTTTCAACCTCTTTTTCTGATAAAGGTAAATCTTTATTTATTTTACGCATTTTTCACACTCTTTAAATCCATTCTCCTTAATGTTTCTTAAAATTTCATTAGGATTACCTTCACATATAATTTTTCCATCAAAGAGTACATATCCTTTATCAACTTCTACAAAATCAAGAATTCCTCCTGTATGTGTAATAATAATTCCTGATTTTTTTCTATTCGAAATTGATAAATCTTTATCAAGAAGTTTATTCATAACTTTTCCTATAATTTTAATATTTTCAAGGTCAACACCAGATTCTGGTTCATCGAAAATCATAAAATCAGGATTTTGAGCTAATAGTTGAATTAGTTCTGATCTTTTTAATTCACCGCCAGAGAATCCTAAATTAATATCTCTATCCAAAAGTTCATCAAGTTTTAAAATCTTTATATAATCAAGATATCCTCTATTTTTTGAAACTATTTCAAGTAATTTTTTAAATTGTACACCTTTAATTGATGGTGGTTTTTGAAAAAGAACTCCAATTCCATAATTTACTCTTTCATAAATTGGAAGATCATTTAATAAAATATTTTTGAATATTATCTCACCACTTT
>DAOOKC010000134.1:0-2551 GCA_035385485.1 Exilispira sp. | reverse complement strand
TAGGGCAAGAATCATCTCTTTGAACTTTCTTTCAAGTGTTACCTCTTTAGAGAGGTAGAGTTCTCTTGCAAGTTGCATAGTTATTGTAGAAAATCCAGAAACAATTGCCCCTGCTCTTATATTTGTAAAAAGAGCTCTTATCATTGCCAAATAGTCAACACCTTTATGCGAATAAAATCTTTCATCCTCACTTGCAATTAGTGCATCAATGAAATTTTTAGAAACATCATTCAATGAAACATAAATTCTATTTTCAGAAAAATAAACTGTTTTTATTAAATTACCGTTTCTATCATAAATTTCTGATGATTGAGGCGGTTCAAATTGTATATCTTTAATATTTGGCAGCGCAGCAGAATATTCTTTATAAACGCTATAGGCATATATCGATACAGATGCAAAAATTATAGCAAAAATTATCAAAATTATTAATAATATTTTTACATATTTATTAAGTCCTTTTCTTTTTTTCATAACAAATTAAAATTATATAACTTTTTATTAATAATTTAAACTCTATGGATAAATTTTATAGAATATATTTGGATTTATTGCTTCTAATATTCTTATTTTTTTGAAACCACTATTTTTAAAAGTTTCGATCAAATCATTTGAGATTTTTTCAATAATATTCCATGCAATTATTTTACAGTAAAAACATGAAGGTGTACTATTTTGAAAATTCATATAAATATCTATTGAATCATCATCTAAAGTATAACCATAAACAAGATTTAAATCGTATATTGATTTTGATGTCTCTGGATCTATAACTTTTTTGAATAAGTCTATAATTTTCTTATCCAATTTTAAACCTCAACATTAAACAAAACTCTTAAAAGATAACCAAAGATATATGATACAAAAGCAATTCCTAAACTTAAAAAAGCCATTTCAATAAATCTATTTTTAAAAGATAACTCTTTTACAGTTGAAACAAAGTATGAAGTTATTAAAATAACTATTATAGCCATTATTAAAGTTATAATAAAAGCTACAGTATAATTTTTAAATATCAGATAAGGAAACATTAGTAAAATCACAGTTACAATGTAAGTTATCCCAGTGTAGAGACTTGCTTTACCAGCATTTTTATCTTTTTCTGCTTTTTTAGACAGATACTCTGAAGATGCCATAGATAATGTGGCGGCAAATCCAGTTATAAATCCAACAACGAAGATTAAAGATGAATTTTTTAAAGTAAAAGTTAAACCTGCTAGTGCTCCTGTTAGTTCAATTAGTGCATCATTTATACCTAAAACTATTGAACCAATGAAATTTACCTTCTCCTCGTCTATTAACCTTATAAGTTCTTTCTCATGTTTATTTTCATCCAATAATATATTTTTGAATATCTCCTTTTCTTTTTCATCAAGCTTGTTTATTAGACTCTCATAACTTTTCTGAGCTTTTGATTCACCATTCTCCATCAATTTTATTCCAAAAGTCAAACCAAATATGTAAGTTAAAATTAAATTTTTGAAGATAGAAAATTTATTTTCTTTGACCTCTAAATTTGTAAAATTTTTAATTATATTATAATGACTTAATTCATCTGACGATATTTTTTCTAAAATCCCCCTATTTTCACCCTTTTCCCTTTTCGATAAAATCTTATAAAATATATGTTCTGTTATCTCATTCCTTTGGAATTGAATAAGTAAATTTAAATCTTCCTTAGATATTTCCATCAAATATCTTCAAATAAAGAGGTGAAAGTATCATGATGTTCTTCCTCATCCCTTAAAATATCTTCAAATATCTTCTTTGTTGTGATATCTCCTTCATCAGTTGCAACTTTAATAATATTTTTGTATAGATTTATTGCATTTTCTTCATCTTTAATGTCCTGTTCTAACATTTCTCTTAGATTTTCACCAACAAAAATTGGAGATGGTTTAGTTGTCGGAGTTCCTCCTAAATAAAATAATCTTTCTGCAATTACTTCAGCATGTTTCATTTCTTGAACTGCGATTGATTTAAACTCATCTGTTACTGCAAAATGTTTTACACCTCTCCATTGTACATGTTGCCACATATATTGTATGGCAACCTGAATCTCCCTTGCAATTGCCTGATTTAATAATTCTTTTAAATTCTCTGATGCCATGTTAAACCTCCTTTTTAATTGTTATTAATTTTATAAGTTACTAAAAAATTATTTATATTTTTTCTTGTAATATCGCTAATTTTAAATTTTACACCAGATACATTTTCTAATAAAATAGATAGGTCATTAAAATATTCATCAAGACAACAAGAAAAAGGTGTAGAAGTTCCAGAAAATTCAACTTCCAAAAAATCATTACCATTTTTTACTGTTTTTGCTATACATTCTGGCTTTCTAAATTTATTAATTTTTTTTATTACATTACTTAATATATATCTATTCATAATAAATTCAAATCTTTATGTTTTTTAACTATTGTGTCAACAAAATTATCTAAAAGTTTATAATCTTTATCAATAGGATCACCCTTAATTAAAATAGGCTCGATTAATTCTACTTTTAAATTTTTAATTGTATCTTTTAGTATGTTTAATGTTTGTC
>DAOOKC010000133.1:0-2904 GCA_035385485.1 Exilispira sp. | reverse complement strand
AACTATCCTTTAATAATAGCATATATTTCAGTAAAAGATCAATTTGGAAGAACTGTTTACGGGCTTTCAGATGAGAATTTTACTTTTAATGAAAATGAATCTACAATTAAGAGATTGAATTCAGACTATTCTTATATAATAAATGATTATCCTATGATTAATATCATCGTAGATACAAAAAAATCTATGTACAATTACAAAGATAAAGTAAATGAGATAATAGAAAAAATCTTCTCTGTAGATAATTCAATAGGTTATTCATACTTTTTAACTTCAAACTATGAACAGGTTAAATCAGTTAAAAATGATATTTTAGCTTTAAAAGATGCTATTTCATCTAAAGCCACATATAAAGATACAACTTATTTTGATCAGGTTTTCTATTCTGCAGTTTCTTCTTTTACTCAAAAATTTGCTAAAGGTGGAATTATACTATTTACAGATGGTGAATTTACAAATTCATCTTTTTCAATTCACTCACAAAATGATATAATAAATTATGCGAAAAATAATTATATCCCTGTATATATATTTTATTTCGGCACAGGTAATGGCAAAACATTCCTAAAAGAACTTGCAGTAAAAACAAATGGTTATTTTTTCGAAAATGAAGAATTATTCTACCCCGATCTGGCAATCAAACTTTTTAAAAATTATCAGTCACCTTTATATATTGTATATTATAAGACACCTTATCCATTTATACCCGACTTTTATAGACAGGTTTTTATCACTGTTCAGTATAATGGAAGAGTAGGAAAAAATTGGCTTGGTTATTACATGCCCGAAGAATAGTAATAAAACTTATTAAGTTAAAAAAAATTTAATTAAAAATTTCCTTTATCCATTCTTAAAGTTGATGAATAGATTAAGTCAACAAGTGGTTTTAATCCATTTTTAGTTAATTCTTTACTATATTGCTCATATAACATATCTTTGAATACTTCTTCGGTAAAGCCACCATAAAGCGGATTTTCTTCTTCATGAAGACTTTTTCTAAGTTCTTTAAGAAGCATCTGGGTAAAAAGACTTGCAAAATCTTCGGCAACTTCCCTTCTTTTTAAGTCTTCTTCATTTATTTTTTCCAGCTTATCAAGTTTCATTTGAGAATAAGATAAATCGTTTTTTAATTTAATGTAATTATTATCAATATTCATAACAAATCCTTCTCATTAATAAATTTAGCTTTTATTTAATAATTCAATTTTTATTTTAGTTTTAATTATTTTTTTTATATTTTTATATTTTATTATTTTTTTATATTTATTTTTTTTTCAATTTAATTATCAACTTTATAATTTAATTTTTTTTCTTTTTTTTATTTATTTTTATTTATTTTAATTGTCCACTTTTTAATTTTATTTTTTTGTATTACTTTTTTATATTTTCGTATGATAAAAAATTTTTGAACTATTATTTGTAAATTTTAAATAATGACTTATATTTAAAGTATGGAATCAGCGCTTAGTTTTTTTAAGATTCAACCAAATTCTATCACTTCAATTATTCTTACTATAGCTGTCTTAATATTTATAGTAGTTTTTTTCTTCATAATCTTAGCTTATGCAAGAAAAGTTTTGTCTTCCAGAAAAGAGGTAGAATTCGCCTATATTGAAGAAACTTTGAAAAATAAAAAGATCGATGAAAATTCTATTCATGTTTTTATATCGATATTAAAAGAAAAAAAGGTTGATCATCCTCAGGATCTTTTTTTATCTCCAATTAAATTAAAAAACTTTATAATTGAAGCAGCGCTTGAACATTTTTATCAAAAAAATATAGAATCTCATAAGTCTATACTTAACTCACTTTTTAAGATTTTAAATTCAGTTTTTATTCCATATAAAGGAAAATCATTGATAGCAAATACATATAATCTAAAATCTGATCAAAATATTGTTATTGAATATAAAAAAAACTTCTTTAGATCTAAAATACTTGATTGCACAGATAACTATATCTTAGTTGAGAAAGTGATATTAGATGAAAGAGAAAATCAGATATTTACCAATGAAGAAATTAATGTATATTTTTATCTTCCTGATGATGCTGGTTACATGTTTCAGACTCAGATTAAACGAGACATTGAAAATCCAAAGATGAAGGCATTTATGATATCCCATTCTGAAAAAATATATCGTATACAGAAAAGAAAATTTTTTAGAAAGGAATGTGCTATTCCTATAACTCTTCTAATGCTTGTTTTTGATGAAAAAACGAAAAAATTTACAAGAACCAGTCAAAAAATAGTAGGATCTATTCTAAATCTTTCTGCAGGTGGAGCTCTTATCGAGGTTCCTGATCTAATTAATATAATTGATATTTATTCTGGTGCCTATTTCCTACTTGAGGGCTCTATAAATGAAGATAATATTAGGATCATTTCATCTGTTGTTTCTATTGATGTAGATAAAAATCAAGTACATGCTCAATTTCATAAATTTTTAGACGATTCTTATATTGTTATCAATAGTTTTATTTTTTTCACTGATTATACCAACCAACAAATAATTGAAAATCATTAATTTTACTTTTATATGAAATATAAAGAATTTTCTTTTAATAATAAAAAAATAAAAACTAAAATTTTAACCTTTGATGAAAATTGCGATAACAATTTTAATTTTGATAAAGATAAATTGATATTGTTAGATTCAGACATTTATTCAAATCTATTAAATAAAAAATTTTATAAATCAATTTTATCAAATTTCAATTTTAACAAATTATTAATATTTATGGATATCAATATTTTTCAAAATCTTAATTATGTAAATAAAAATCAGATAGATTTTATTCAACAAAACTTTAATCTTATTAAAAAAAATAATTCAAATTTTATTCAACATATTAATTTAGAAAAAGATCATAATTTGCATGATTTTGATTTTTATAAGATTGATG
>DAOOKC010000132.1:0-2973 GCA_035385485.1 Exilispira sp. | reverse complement strand
ATGGTGGAACTATTTTTCTGGATGACATTGGTGAAGTTTCTCAAAATATTCAGGTAAAACTTTTAAGAGTTCTTCAAACAAAACAATTTGAAAGAGTTGGAGGTGAACAATCTATTAATGTCGATGTTAGAGTTATTGCTGCAACAAATAAAGATTTGCTTGAAAAAATTAAGGAAGGTACATTTAGAGAGGATCTATATTTTAGATTAAATGTAATACATATACATATGCCACCTTTAAGAGAAAGAACCGAAGATATACCTTTGCTTGTTAAATTTTTTATTGATAAATTTTCTAAGGACCATCAAAGACAGATTGATGGAATAACTCCAAAAGCCTTAAAATTTTTAATGGCTTATTCATGGCCAGGTAATGTAAGAGAACTTATGAATGTTGTAGAAAATATGGTTATATTAACAAAGGAAAATATCCTTGATATTCAACATATCCCCCAAAACATAATAAGTGAAGTATCCAAAAGATCAGACTTTATTTTAAATGATGAGCCTGATGAAGATATTATTAAAATTAAAGCTGGAATACCACTTGAAGAAGTTGAAAAGATATATCTACTATATCTTCTTGATAAATATAAAAATAAGGCTAAAGTTGCTCAAATTTCGGGTATTGGAAGAAAAACTCTTTACAATAAACTTGAAAAATGGGGAGTTCCATTAGATAAAAGCGAAGCATAGGGAAATTAAATATAGAAATTATTTTTAAAATTTTTTTTTATGAATATTCCAATAGTTAAAAATATTACAATAACAAAAAATACACAATAGCAAAAAATATCAAAATAATTAAAATTATATAATAATTAGAAAATTTCCAATAATGGATTAACGATAAAAATTAAGGGTTTATATGAAAAATAATCAAAATAATAAAATATTCGAAGCATTTGCAATCAGCCCTATTGATGGAAGATATTATCAGCAAATTTCCTTTCTATCAGAATTTTTTTCTGAGTTTGCCCTTATTAAAAGTAGAATTCTGGTAGAAATTTTATGGTTTCATTTTTTAGTTGGGGAAAATTCTCCGATTGGTATTAAAATTGACGATGAAATTCATAAAAAACTTGATCAATATTTTGAAAAATTTTCTATAGAAGAGTTTTTTAAATTTAAAGAACTTGAATCTAATCTTAGACATGATGTAAAACCTGTAGAATATTTGCTTAAGAATATAGTAGATAAAGACTCGAAAGAATTTTTGCATTTTGGTTTAACATCTGAAGATGTTACAAATATTGCATATGCTATTAATTTTAAAAATTATAAAGAAAAATATTTAATACCAAATCTAAAAAGCATTATATTAAAACTTAAAGATCTTTCTCTTTCTTCTAAATCTTTAACAATCTTAGGGCATACTCATGGGCAGAGTGCAACCCCAACAACATTTGGAAAAGAAATTGCATATTTTATTGAAAGGATAAATAAGAGTTTAAATATAATAAAAAATATTAAAATAGAAGCAAAGTTAAGCGGTGCTGTTGGAAATCTGGCAGCATTAAAAATAGCATATCCTAAGGTAAATTGGATTGAACAAGCAAATAGATTTATTGAATCTATAGGACTTAGCAACTCTAATGTCACTAAACAGATAGAACCTCATGATTGGATTTGTAGAATCTGTAACGAAATTGCTTTATTAAGCAGTATTTGTATAGATCTTTGTAAAGATATCTGGCTTTATGGTTGCTTAAACTACTTAAAACAAAAACCTAAAGAAGGTGAAGTAGGCTCTTCTACTATGCCTCATAAAGTCAATCCGATTGATTTTGAAAATTGTTGGGGAAATATGGAAATTACAATTGCCCTTTCTCAACTATTTTCAAGAAAACTACCTGTAACTTTTATGCAAAGAGATCTATCTGATTCCACTGTCTTAAGAAATTTTGGTCTTATTTTTGGACATTTTGAACTTGGACTAAAAAATTTAAGTCTTGGTCTTGATAAAATAATTTTCAATAATGAATATATTGAGAAAGAACTTGAATCTCATCCCGAAGTTTTAGCAGAAGCCATTCAAACCATTTTGAGAAAAAACAAAGTCAATAATAGTTATGAACTACTAAAAGATGCCACCAGAGGGAAAGATATAACTTATGATTCTCTTTTAAGTCTTATAAATTCATGTTATATCGAAGAGGAAGACAAAAAAAGAATTATGAATTTAAAGGTTAAAGACTATATAGGAGAATCTGTTCAAATTGTAGAAAAAATATGTCGCAAAATTGAAAAAGAAATTGAAAAAAAATAGTTTAATTTTTAATAGATAAAAATTTTAAAACTAAAAACTGATTATATAAAAATAGACTTAAATAATTTAGAAATTCCTAAAAATATGTTTTTATAATTCAGGAAGTCTTAAAAAATAAAGTCTTAATTTATATAAATATATGTAATAAAATTTAAAGGAAAAAGTATGAAGATTAATATTAAATTGAAAAATTCAAAAAATATAAATCTTCCTCAAAAGCTTTTGATTGATTTGCCAATTGAAATCGCAAGACATTATCCAAATAGAATATCTCACAAATTTAGAACATCAAATGGTTGGAAAGAAAAAAAATATAAAGAATTTAATGAAGATATATTAAAGCTTGCAGCTGGCTTTTTACTTGAGGGAATAAACAAAGATGATCATGTTGCATTTTTTTGCAATAATAGATATGAGTGGATAGTAACAGATTTTGCTCTTATGAATCTTGCTGCTATTTCAGTACCTAGAGGTTCAGATACCACACCATCTGAAGCAGCTTTTATATTGTTTCATAGCGATTCTTCTTTTTTAATAATAGAAGATTATTTATCACTAATAAAGTTAATTGAATTTTTTATAAATAGCAATTTCGAAAGTGATGAGAATATTAATAATTATTTTACTGCTTTTAAAAAGCTTAAAAAAATCTTTATCATTGAATCTTTTAATAAAGAGTCTTTAGAACCTTATAAAGAATATATA
>DAOOKC010000131.1:0-3249 GCA_035385485.1 Exilispira sp. | reverse complement strand
TAATTTTTCATCTGTCAAAACATCTTGGACATAAAGGGGTAGATATGGTTGATCTCTTAAAGCCATGTTATATTATGCCTCGGTTGATGTTTTTTAATAAGTTGTTTTTCTATTTCTAAATAATTATCGACTTCTTTAAAATAAAAGAAAATATCATCATAAAATTTAGATAATCGTTTGAGGGTATCGTGTGATTTATATCTTTTAAAAAGATTCTTAGCACTACCGATATAAAGAATATCATTAATGAAGTTCTTCATCCACTATATGAATTTTTTGTACCTATCTTTTTCTGTGTCATGGGTATGCTTGTTGATATAAGAACTTTTGCTTCTTTTCCAGTTATAGCTTTTGGCTTGATTTATACTATCGGTGCGATTTTAGCAAAATTGACTGGTTGTGGTTTACCTGCTTTTGCATTTGGTTTTAATGCAAAAGGAGCTTTAAGAATTGGAGCGGGAATGATTCCTAGAGGTGAAGTTGCTCTTATAATTGCAGGTATTGGTATATCGGGTGGTTTTATCGATCAGAAACTATTTGGAGTTTCCGTAATGATGACTTTATTAACAACATTATCTGCCCCATCTCTTCTAATTTCGTCTTTTAATATACCTGGGATAGGAACAAAGAAAAAAATTGAAACATCTGAAATTGCAACTTATAATCTATCATTTGCTTCAAATGAGCTTTCTCTTTTGATGATGCAAAACATAATAAAATTTTTTGAAGATGAAAAATATTTTGTAAATACATTAAATCCAAATGAAGAAATTTATCAGATGAGAAAAGATAGATATGTTATTACAGTTGAAAGAGAAAAAAATGAAATTATTTTTACATATAAAAAAGAAGATGAAGGCATAATTTTAGCAACATTACTGGATGTTTTTACGAATGTCGAAAAGATGATAAAAGGTTTGAAAGCACCATTAAATCAAAATGCGGCTATTAAAAAACTTCTTTCAAGAAGAGAAGGTGAAATATTGAAAATAGATCCACAATATCTTCAAAAAGATCATATTATATTAAATATAAAAGGTAACACTAAAGAAGATATAATTCAGGAACTTTTAGGAGTAATAATAGAAGACTATCCATCACTAGATTTTACTTATGCCTTTAACGAGCTTATGAAAAGAGAAGCAGAGATGAGTACAGGGCTTACTGATGGCATAGCCATACCTCATGCAAAGATCGATGGTAGTGACAGAATTATTTGCGCCTTTGGTATTCATAGGGAAGGGATAGATTTTAAATCACTTGATGGTAAACCTTCAAAATTCTTTTTTCTTATTTTAAGTCCGACAAGTGGAAGTAATAGACTTGAACTACTTTCTCAGATTGCAAGAACGATGAACGAGGAGATAAGAAAACAGGTATTTGAAGCAAAAAGTGAAGAAGAAATCTTTGAAATCTTAACTGAATAGATTTATATAGATTTGTATAGATTTATATAAATTTATGATGAATTCTAAGTGAATTCTAATTTATTTATTTTTCCATATATTTAAGCTTTTTATAAATCTTTATATAATTTTTTATAAATATTATTTCATAAATATTATTGGATTAATTTTTTCTAACTTTTGACAATCTTAGCTTTTTTTGAATATAAAAAGTTTATCATAGCTGCAGCAGCAAAAAGAATAATGGAAAAAATAAAATTCCAGATAAGCCCCATGGAAGAAAGTATAAGGTAGCCAAGAAGAGGTCCAATTATTCCCCTGATACCTGTTAAAGATACATGAAATCCCTGGTATAAGAATGAATTGCCTTCATATTTTGAAAATGTTATAGATCCAACATTCCACAAAACATTTACTCCCGATAGCCCCAAAGAATACGCTAAAAAAGCAGGATAAACAAATAAACTTGATTTAAAAATTGAAGATAAGGCAAAAAATAAAGGATATAGAACAAGTGATAAAAATGAAAATGTTCCTACCTTCCATACATTTATCTTATCATACAATCTTCCTACAAATGGTGTTATAAATAAAATTACTATTTGAGATAAAATACCCTGAACAAAAGACATCTGGCTATATGAAAAATTCATCTTTTTAAGTAAATATATTGGAACTGCTGGAACCATAAACATAAAAGCAAATCCATATACCATAAATGCTATTTCAAAAAAAATAAAATCTGTATTTTGAAATATCTTATTTACTCCCGAAATTAATCCTTTAAATGAGGGAATTTGTTGGATAGTATAGCTATTTTTAGACTCAAGAATCAAGTAAATTGAGTATGTCAAAAATGAAGGTAAAGATATGAACATTAAGATTTTTTTATAACTCGAAGGTGAAATCTCAAGAATTTTTCCAACTATTGTCGAAGTGATCATTATAAAAAGAATCAAGATCATTCTTGTAATTCCAAAAACATAACCTCTATTTCCTTTGAATTTTGTATGTAAAAATGAATTGAATACAGGTACCTGTATTGAAAATAAGCCATGAAAGAAAAATAAGAAGATCAAAAAGATTTTACTATTTGTAATAAGGAAAGAGAATAAAAATATAGCTCTTCCAATAAGATAACCAAAGATTATCAAGAACTTTTTATTTTTATTTGCAAAAAAATAAGAGATAAAAAAGGAAAAAATCATCGTCCCATTTGCTAAAACACCTATCAAAGAAATCTGAAAATCTGTTGCAAAAAGTGCTTTTCTTGCAATCGTTTCCTGTAAAACTAAAATCCCTTGAGTTATACCATCAAATAATGATGCAATAATAAGTAATAAAAGAGAAATTCTTTCTTCTTTGCTAAGTTTTCCCATTATAAAATATCCATTTGTTAAAAATTATATTTTGAAAAAAGTTTGTCAAAAGAATTTGATACTATCAATTTTTTAGCTGTAATCTTTGTCTAAATACTATGTGGGAATTTTTTTAAAATTTTTTAAATTTAACTTGACTGTTAGAAGTCTAATTATTATATTAAAATATGATAATTAAAATTTTAAGGAGAGATTTTATGGTTATTGTATATTCTACACCAAGTTGTCCATATTGTTCAATGGCAAAAGATTTTTTAAGAAGTAAAAATGTGCCTTTTGAAGATATTGATGTCTCAAGGAATCAACAGGCTGCTATGGAGATGATACGAAAATCGGGTCAAAGTGGTGTTCCAGTCATCGATTTCAACGGTGAGATTATAATCGGATTTGATAGGTCGAGATTGGAAAGATTGACAAGATAAATTTAAAAAATGGAATATAAAAAGTATAAATAAGATATTAAA
>DAOOKC010000130.1:0-3262 GCA_035385485.1 Exilispira sp. | reverse complement strand
GCTCAAATAAAGGAAGAAAGAGAAAAACAGATAGAAAAATCATTTTCAAATCTTATGGAAATGATGTATACACTGGCTCATGAAATAAGAAATCCTTTAACCTCACTTGATTTAAATATAAAAATAGCTCAAAAACAGCTTGAGGACGTAGATATCTGTTCCTGTCCAAATTGTAAAACTCAGCTGATTCAATCTTTAAATTCAACTTCTTCAGAAATTAAAAGATTAAATAGAATTTTAGATACATTTTTATCAAGTTCAAAACCTTTACAGCCAAAATTAAGTGTAATTAACTTAAATGAAGTAGTTAAAGAACTTTTTGATTTAATGAAATCTCAGTTCCAGCTTGCCAATAAAAATCTGATATTAAAACTTAAAGAAAATATTCCACCTATTTTAGCAGATAAAGATTTATTAACTCAGGCCATCGTAAACCTTGTTAAAAATGCCTTTGAGGCTATAAGTGAAGGTCAATTTGTCTATATCTCAACTTATGATATTGAATCAAACGTTATTCTGGAAATAAAAGACAATGGCCCTGGTATTGATCCGCAAACACTTCAAAAAATATTCAATCCATTTTTTACCTCAAAATCAACAGGAACAGGTCTTGGACTAACCATAGTCTATAGAATAGTTCAATCTCTTTTAGCTGAAATTGATGTGGAAAGTAAAGAAGGTGTTGGAACAACTTTTAAGATAATCTTTGATACAACTAAGGTAAAACACTCACTTTTGTATTCAGATTTAAATCCTACGACAAAAACTGAATAAGATTTTTCATAGAATTATATTTTCTTAATATATCCTTAATATCCTTAATATACTTAATATACTTAATCTAATCTAAATTTTGATCCACCAAAATTTTTTATCAAAATATATTGATTAAAATAGATAGTCCTGTATCTATTTTTACTAAGAAAGTCAAATTAATATAAAATAAATTAATTAAAATAAATTAATTAAAATAAATTAATAAAAAACAAACAAGAATTATTAACAAAATAAAAAATAAAGTTGAAAATAAAATATCGATAAAATCTGAAGTTAAAAACTATAAAAGGGGATGAAAATGTTCGATAACGAAGAGATCTTAAAGTTATTTGAAAAATCAGAAGCTTTATTAAATGGGCATTTTTTACTGACATCTGGAAAACATTCTGACACATATTTTGAAAAGATAAAACTGATAGAAAACCCAAAAATACTAGATCAGATTGTTGATAAACTTGTGAATCTTATTAAAAGCAAGAATATTGATTTTGAATATGTGGTTTCTCCAGCTTTTGGAGCTATAGCCATAGGTTTTCTTGCTGCACTAAAACTTGATAAAAAATTTGCATTTACACAAAGAGAAAATGAGAAGATGGTTTTAAGAAGCGGGTTTTCAGATATTAAAGGAAAAGATGTAATAGTAATCGAAGATATCATAACTACGGGTGGATCTATAATAGAAGTAGCAAATTGTTTAAAAAATTTTGATGTAAATATAAAAGGATTCTTTGTTCTATTGGATAGAAGTAAAGATAAGGTTGAGATAGATGGAATATCCCCTTTTTCACTTGCAAAAGTCTTCGCATCTCTTTATGATAAAGAAAACTGTCCTTTATGCAGACAAAATATACCATTAACAAAACCTGGTGCATCTAATAAATTTACAAAATAAAATTTCAATAATTGAAAGCATTATAAATAAATGAATTTAATAAAATTCAAAAACTTTAGGCTCTTACTAAATTCCTTGGCTTTTATTTTATTAACATTTATAATATTTTTATTAAGGTTATCTTCTGGAAACTCTATTATCCCTTTAAAACAAATAATTTACATATTTATAGGAATATTTAACGACAAAAATTTAAATTTAATGATTGATCCAACCATCTTGATTGTGATAAAAAGCATAAGAATACCTTCATTTATATCGGCTTTCATAATAGGTGCTGTTCTTTCAGTCTGTGGTCTTGTTATGCAGATTATATTGAAAAACCCTTTAGCAGAACCATACACACTTGGCATATCTTCTGGAGCTTCTTTTGGTTGCTCTTTAGCAATATTTCTTTCTTCTTTTTTTTCATCTTCGTTAAATTTTGTTAATGACAGCCCAATTTTAGCTAAAAATACATCAATTATTTTATTAAAAGCAACACCTCTTTTTTCTATCTTTTTTGGAATTTTAGCTGCTATTCTGATTTTTTTAATAGCAATAAAGACAAAAGCATACTCCTCATCCTCTTTAATAATATCGGGAATAATAGTCAATTCTTTTTTTACTGCAGCAATAACTATTTTATTTTATCTGCTTGGTCAAAAAGTCAATCTTGCCCTTTCCTGGATGATGGGATTGATACCTCTTGCAGATAAAAGCTGGATCCCTCTTTCTATTATAGAATTTTTATTGATAATAATTTATTTTTCTTTTCATAAAGAATTCGATCTTATATCGATTTCTGGCTCATCAGAAACAATAGTGGGTCTTAATACCGCAAAATTCAAACAGATATTTTTCCTTGTAAGTGCTATTGGGGTAAGTCTAATAGTTGCACAAAGTGGCATCATTCCTTTCATCGGCATAATAGTTCCATATATTTTAAAACTAAATCCAGAAAATCATTTCAAAGAAAATCTTATCTATTCAATCTTTTTTGGTGGGAATTTTCTAGTAATAATAGATATTCTTACCTATCTTATCCCTTCAATTTTTAATTCAAGTATTCAACTTCCAATCGGTGCTGTCTCGGGATTTTTGGGCGCACCATTTTTTCTTTTTCTTCTTTTAAAAAAAAGATTTAATTAAAAATATAATTAAAAATTTAAGTGTTGAGCATATTTAAAAATTAACAGAAAATTAAAAAAATGAAACTTTACATTTTTGAATAATTTTTTAAGCATATTCTTTCTCTTGTATTAAAGGATATCTAATTAAAAATTTATTATTATAAAATATTTTAATCCATTTTCCTGGATTTTCTCTTATTTCTACTTTTCTATGAGCAAGGCTACATCCTTCATATTTTGGGACCAAATAAACTTTGTTATTATAATTTATTTCATTAGCCTGTTCAATATTTTGTGCCTTTCTTAGTTTTAAGAAAAAGGGTAATTGTTTTTGAAATGTTAAAAACTTTCTTTCAATCTTTCCTTTTCCCTGTGGTTGGTATGGTTTTGAGTTTATTAACCTTATATTTAGCTCTTTTAATGCGAAAGGTTGTATTACAGAATCTTCATCTTCTTTTAATAGATCAAAACGAATTGGATT
>DAOOKC010000129.1:0-3324 GCA_035385485.1 Exilispira sp. | reverse complement strand
ATATTTTAAATTTATTTTACCTGTTTCATCTTTATTACCAAATAAAAAAAACAAGGCTAAAATAATTATGAAAAAAATCAATGTTAGAAAACCTAAGACTATGTAAGTTTGTATATTTTTTTTATCTTTTTTCTGTGAAAAATACTTACTTTCATAATCTATTTTCTTCTTCATTTAAACCTTGTATTTGATATTCAATCTAATTAGATTTTTCTTTTATATTTTTTTCAATTGAATCAAGAACAGCATGTATCATCTTATAACTATTTTTACCAGCAAAAGATTTAGCCAGTTCAATTGCTTCATCAATGACAATAGCTGGTGATATCTTTGGAAAGTATAATAACTGACATAAAGATATTTTTAATATACTTTTTTCTATTTCTGATATCTTATCAAATTCTGGATTTTTCATCTTTTCTTTTAAAGTATTTATAATAATTTCTTCATATTCCAAAGTCTTTATTGTTAGCTCTTTCGCAAATTTATAAACATGCGCTGGGATGGAAGAAGTCCAACTAAATAAAATTAATTCATCTATAGGTTGGGGATTTAAAGCATTGATATAGATTGCCTGAAATGCTAAAATTCTAGATTGCCTTTTAAATGAAATACTATTACTTTCGTTCATATTACTAATTTACTCGAATTTTATAAATTATATTATTTTTAATATTATCAATTTACTCTATTTTATTATATGTTTTGAATACTAATATCGATTAAGGTACTATTATTGAGTTTATATCGACATACCAAACTATAACAGCTTCACTTTTCAATTTATCGATAGTTGTTTGAAGAAGTTCCATTTTTCGTTGCTCAAAAATATAGTTATAAATCTTTTGCTGGACTTCGGAAAAAGGTATATAATCTATCGGGGTTTTTGATTCTAAAATAAAGATATAAAAATCATTATTGTATTCGATGACATCACTTATCTTACCTACTTTCAAGGAAGATAGCTCATCTGCAAGTTCTTCATCTATAAGCTCAGGATAGTATTTTTTCTGTTCAAATACAAGTGATACCTGATTTTCAGAAGAAAATTTTTTAACATTTTCTTCAGTTATACTAAGATTATTATCCTTAATCATTTTCAGATATTGGTCAATTTTTCTTTTTAATGTCAGTCTTTCTTTAAATCCAGCATTTTTAGGAACAATCAACTTTACAAGTTTTACAGAATATTCATAAGAACCTTTAAATTTTTCTTTATTTTCTTTATAAAAATTTTCTATATCATTTTTTGTGGGTTTTTTTACATTGGGTTCAATAACCTGTTGCATATATCGATACATCAATATTTGTTTTTTCTGGTTTTCAATAAATTGATTTAAATCCATACCCTGTTTTTTTAATTCTTCTGAAAGTTGATCTAAAGTTAGGTTATAAGTTTTAAGAATATATTCTATCTGCATATTTATTTCATCATCTGTAACCTTAACACCATGAGCTAAAGCATCCTGGGCTATTAATATATCTTCTATCATATAATCCAATGTTTCTTTTACAGGATTTTTTAATGTTTGTCCCTGCGCTTTTGCTTGACTTACATACATTTTGTAAGTAGATAAAAAATTTAAATAAGTTATCGGTTGATCATTAACAGTAACAATTATATAATCTGTTGTAGCACTAATAAAAAAGATTATAGATAATAAAATAGATATAAATATTATTTTTTGGGTTATTTTTTTCACTAAATTCCTCCTACTAATATAATCTTAGGGCTTTTAACTTTATAATAATATTCTATTTAATCTTTATTTAATTTTTTTTAGTTTAATGGTTCTAGTCCAATTTATTAATTTGTCTTTTTGTTTTATTAAAAAAATTCTTTTTATACATATTTAATTGATAAATAATCATGACCATTAATCTGGTATTTCAACTAATTTTATTTTCTTATGTATTTCACTATCATTCATAACATCACTTAATATCTCATGAGTAAGATAATAAACTGTATCATTTACATCTGAAACATAAATTTCTATCTTTTGTTTCTTATCTTTTTGCCTTGATTCAATTCCCAATTTCCCAAGTATTTCTTTTACCTTAATAGAAACAGCATCTGCTGAGTTTAATACAAAAATATTATCTCCACAAATCTGTTCAATCAAATCCTGAATAATAGGATAATGAGTACAACCAAGAACAAGTGTATCAATTTTATTAATAAAATCATTGATTTTAAAATATTCAGAAATCACATCTTTTAAAATTTTACTATTTTTCCATCCATCTTCTATAAAAGGAACAAGTAATGATGTTGCCTGCTGATAAACTTCAACATTTTTTTGTTTTTCCAGGGCAAATTTTTTAATAAGATATGAGTATTTACCAGATTTTATAGTGGCAAGAGTTCCAATTATACCTATAGAATTTTTTGCTTTTTCCAGGGCTATCTCAGCTGCAGGCTCTATTACTCCAACAATAGGGATATTGAATATCTCTTGAAGATAATCAAGTGCTACTGAAGAGACTGTATTGCATGCTACTACAATTAATTTAACCCCTTTTTCTATAAGAAATTTTGCATCCTGAAAACCATATCTTTTTATGGTTTGCTCTGACTTTGTTCCATAGGGAAGCCTTGCAACATCTCCAAAATATATGAAATTTTCATTTCTTAATGTTTTGATAAGGCTTTTTAATACTGTAAGTCCACCAACACCTGAGTCAAAAACACCTATAGAATTTTGCTCCATAAAATTAAATTAAAGTAAAAGTTAGCTTTGTCAAGAATAGTAGTTAATAGTGGTATATATAATCTTTATAATTTTTTACTAGATTCATTTATTTTTTCATTTATAAAATCTATTAAAGATTGGATTATTCTTTCTTTTTGAATTTTCCCAACTATTTTACCTTTTGAAAACAATATGGCACAGTCTTTGGCTAAACTTACTCCAAAATCTGCTTCTTTAGCTTCGCCAGGACCATTTACTTCGCAGCCCATTATAGCTACAGTTATAGGTTTATTAAGCATATTTTCCTTTTTAAATATTTTATATTCAATCGGTTTTATTAAATTTGTTAATTGATTTACGTAACCTGTTAGATTTCCCCATGTTCTTCCACATGTTGGGCAGGAAATAATATTTATTCCTTTATATACAGATAAAGATTTTAATATTTCATTGCCAACATCTATCTCATCTATTGAATCTCCTGTAATAGAAATTCTGACTGTAGAACCAATTCCTTTGGTGATCATTCTTTGTAAAAATAATGTATGCAAAATGGTTGAACGGGTTTTAGTTCCAGCTTCAGTAACTCCAAGATGAATAGGATACAAAAATTTTTTAGCCAATTTTT
>DAOOKC010000128.1:0-3375 GCA_035385485.1 Exilispira sp. | reverse complement strand
GAGATGCTAGCTCAGCCGGTAGAGCACCTCCCTTTTAAGGAGGGGGCCACAGGTTCGATCCCTGTGCATCTCATTCTAAAGGCGACTCTTTTTGAGTCGCTTTTTTTTATTTAATAACCACCTTTTTCTAAAAGTTGAATACTTTTGCAAAAATTTAAATATAATTTAATATTTTAGTGAGTATATTGCATAAAATTTCAAAGTATTTGAAAAATATTCTCTTAATTTTTCTGGAGGAAAAATGAAAAATCTATCTTTAATTCTATCTATTTTTATTCTTATTTTTATCTTTTCATTAAATATTTTTGCAGGCTCCACAAATTCAAATTATCTCGTAACTTTAGGCGGAATCAATGGTTATATTATTTGCCCAACTGCTCTTCCAGTCCCAACCGGTTCTTTTAATATAAACGCAGGATGGATCTTTTCAAATCCAAATTATTTACCTCTTGGCATTTCTTTTTCTTTTATAAAAAACTGGGAAATAGGTTTTGGTCATCAATTTGCACTTAATCCTGATGCAGTAGCCACACCATTTTTAATCTCTACCAAATATAGGTTTTTAGAAGGTAAACTTGATTTATCGTTAGGTGCTGTATTTGAGCTTTTTGAAACTTCTAATGCTGTCGAATTTTATGTTGCTTTTCATAGTGGTTCTGTTTTTGGCAAAGGAATGATGGATATAGTTATTGGTAAAACTATTTATTTTGGTCAGGGAATCGATAGTTCTATAAATTTTTATATTGGAACATTAATACCACTTTTTGGAGATGTATTCTTTCTTGTAATAGATTTTTCAAATAATGCTCTTGGAAATGCTGCAACCTATATGTCTTTATATCGAGGTGTATTTAATGTAGCATTGGTTTTTGATATTGTTCCAAAAATACTTTCAATTTATTTCGCTTCATATGATTTTATGGACGGTCCTTTTTCAACAATTGGTTTAGGAATAGACTGGAGACTTTCATTTACGAGATGATTAAAAAAAGAAGAACATTTACCTTTTTAATACTTTCTTTTTTGATTTTGATTTTATCCATATCTTTCTTACTTGTTTTTACCAGTTGTAGTAGCGATATTGCAGAAATGATATTGACTCTTTCTGGTAAAAAAGATAGTGTTTATTTTAGAGTAAAAAACTTTGAAAACCAGATACATCAAGGGGGGCGAGGTTTTACCAGCCCCCATTCTATCACCATTTACGATAGAAATAAAATAATTCTCGCAAAACTTTATGATAGAGATTTTGAATATGTAAGTATTGAGCAGATTCCACCATATTTAATCGATCTTTTACTTATAAAAGAAGATTTTACCTTTTTTACTCATAAAGGCATTGTACCTAGAAGGATATTGGTTTCAATGCTGAAAAATATCAAGTACAAGAGAAATGCATTTGGTGGCTCAACCATTACTCAACAGGTTAGTAAGCTCTTATTTACAGATCAAAAAAAAACAATCGTAAGAAAAATAAAAGAGATGATAACTGCTTTTTACCTTGAAAAGATTTTAACTAAAGAGCAGATACTTGAAATCTATTTAAATATAGCTTTTTTTGGTTATGGTCGTTATGGAATATCAAAAGCTGCAGAATTTTATTTCAATAAAAAAGTAGAACAATTAAATTTTTCAGAATCCGCTATGATTATATCTATAATCTCCTCGCCTGAAAGATTTTCTCCAATAAAAAACAAAGATATTACAAAAGCCAAATTGAGCTATCTAATGGAAAGAGCAAAAAAAATTGGATATGTTGATCCAAAAATTGCTGATTATACAAAAAATGATTTTATCGATAGCTATGATTTTCAAAAACTTGGAACTAAATCTTATTTAGATATAGAAAATAAGGCTCCATGGGTAAAAAATTATGTTGTAGATTTTATTGAACAAAATTATGGGCTTGCCAAAGCCTTTGAATATGATTTTGAAATATATACAACAATAGATATAAATGCACAATTTGCCCTGCAGGATTCTGTTAATACCTATATATCTGATATATTACCTCAAAAGCTTAACAGTATTGAAGATGAAAATAAAATAGAAATATCTACAGTAACCGTAAATCCTGATAGTGGAGAAATACTTTCTTTTATAGGTGGTAAAAAATTATCTCCATTAAATGAATTTAACAGAGCATTTTATAGTAAAAGACAGGTCGGTTCAATTTTTAAACCATTTTTATACCTTTATGCATTTATCAATTCGATAATAACTCCTTTATCAATATTTGAAGATAAACCCTTAAAGTTAGAACTTCAAAATCAGCTGTGGGAACCTAAAAATTATGGAAATCAATACTTTGGAAATGTTTTTATTTTTGATGCAATTAAAAAATCTTTGAATTCTGTCATGATTCAAGTAACTCAAAATATTGATTTAAATAAATTTATCGATTGGTTTAATGAAAATATTGCCCTTTATTTAGATAAAAAGACCAAAGAAAATGTTATGCCCTATCTTTCCATTGGACTTGGAACATTTGAATTTTCTGCATTGGATATCGCTTCAATGTATACAGGTATATCATCGCTTGGAAATTTAAAAAAACCATATCTTATAGAAAAAATAATTTCACATCAAGACACTGTTTATAATAATATAAAAGAAGAAAGTTATAGTCTTATTGAAACAAAATATATTAAAGAATTGACATGGATTTTAGGAATGACTTCCCAAAAAGGTGGGACATCTTATTATGCCAAAACCGAAACAAAATTTAACTATCCTGTTTATTCTAAAACTGGAACTACCAACAATGGAATGGATTCCTGGTTTGTTGGATTTACCAAAGGACTATTAACAGTTGTATGGACGGGCTATGATTTAAATGATGGAAAGATCCCATTAACAGGAGGCGGTTTTTCTGCATATCTTTATTATATATACACTCAAACAATTTATCCATTTTTTGCTGAAGATTACCAGTTTAATGATGAATATGGAAAACTTGTAGAGATTTGTACTGACTCACTTTTAATAGCAAATTTGAGTTGCCCAAATAAGGTGATTCTCTATCTACCTTTTGAAATAATCCCACAACAAAATTGCAATATTCATCAATGAATTAAAAATAAATTAAAAAAGGATTCTTTTGAATGTTTGGCCAGAAAAAAAGCAAAAGTCTTTTAATTATTATTAATTTTCTTTTAATTCTAATATTTATCTTGATCTTATTTTCATGTAAATATTCATCAAATTTTAGTTCGAAAGGAAAAATAACAATTTTAAAAGATCAATTTTACTTAAAAGCAGGTAAAGGAATATATGATTTAGAAATCTCTTTTGAATCAAAAGTATCTTTTAATCTTATTTATTTATATAAAGAAAAAAAATATACTGAAAAATATGAAAATATTAAATCCTTAA
>DAOOKC010000127.1:0-3435 GCA_035385485.1 Exilispira sp. | reverse complement strand
TTTGATTTAATAGATTCTCAATTGTTTCCTGAATACTTCTTTCACATTCTTTTGCGATATCTTTTGCTTTGCCATATGGTAAAATCGCAAGAAATCTGTTGGGAATATTTGCTATTATAAGTTTTTTCAGAAATTCTTCACTAAATTTATCTTTTGTGCAAGTTTGTTTTTCCCAATCACTAAATGCTTTAATATTAATCTTTTGATCATTGAATATATTTTCATGCAACCAGAGATCAACAAGAGGTTGACTTCTTAAATTAGGGAATATTATATGATCAGGTCCAAATTTTTCAATAATTTTTTCAATAGCTTTATAAGTAAGATAAGAGAGTAAAAAGCTTCCAGCCCATAGATCAGAAGTTTTTCTTGCAGTTGCTATATATGATTGAACAGGTGTAATTGTAAAGATAAGAAAAGAAGGTTTATCATTGTTATTAAAAGATGATGCAATTGCAGAAGTTTGCACAAGATGATCATATATAGAATGATTGGGTGCACTTGAATCAGCAGGATGTCTTTCAATCCATGGGAAAATATCGGGTAAAAATCTCCATAGAAAATGAAAGAAAAATTTTGCTGCTTTTTCCTGATCGTCAAAACTTGACTTACCCAATTCCTCGAATACTTCCTTTACTTCATTATTATTGGAAGGGAAACCAATATCTTCAGCTTTACCGGAAAATGGATCTATATACTTTGCATTTTGTAGGAAAATATTATTATCTTCATTAAATTTTTCTTTAACTTCTTTTTCAAATTCAGGGGAGACAAGAATTTGAGATAAAGAAGAAGCAATTACTTCTGCAATTTCTATATTTTCATCTTTCAAATTTTCTTTTATTAAAAAATTAAAAAGATCCTGAGCTATCTTTTCCTGCCATTTTAATTCAGTACTTAAAACCTCTTTATGATGGATATCCTCTTTTTTAAAATTTTCAAAACTCCATATCTTATGAATTGGTTCATGAAAAAGAGCTTTAAGTTTAAGTTTGTAGCTATTCTCATTATTTTCTATCATAAGTATTTCGCCTCTTTATATTTTTTTAATATGCGATTTAATCAAATTTAATAACACTTAAATAATATTTTTCCCGACTTTTTTATTTAAAATTTTTGTTTCAACATTTTTATTGAACAATTTTTCTATTGAATATCTTTTACTACCACGCCAATCTTATATTCTTCAGAATGACTTTCAATAATAACTGCTCCATCAATTCTTGGATCATAAATAGCAATAGCTTTACATGGATGAAAATGATGTATCATAAATCCATATAGCCAGATGGGACCTCTTCCAGATAGTATAAGCAATTTTGAAGCAAACTTTTCCTTAACAGGATCAGGTAAATTAATAAAGTTGAGATCTTGTGGTTCAAGGTTTTTTTTAAGTTCAAATTCTAATAATATTATTTTTTCACCACTTTTAAGATTGTATTTTAAAACTTCCATATCCTAACCTTGTTTTTGAACCAACTCCATAGGTGTCAAGTGTATCTTTTAAAATTTGGTTAAAAAAGTTATTATCACCTATCAATTCTTCTACTTTGTCATAAGGAATATTAACTTTTAACTTATCCCCTTTTTCGTTTATTATGTATAAGCCATTTTCCTTAATTCTGTTCCATCTATAATTATCAAACAAAACAATAAATTTAAAATTTATCCCCTCTCTTACGGTAAGAAATAATATGGGTATTGGATTATCCCAATCACCAGGAGCAGTTTTCCCACTATCATCAGAATAATATGAACTATAATGAGGATTCATAATGTCTAGCTTGAATAATTTTCCTTTATTATTTGATGCATCTGGTAAAACATCAAGAAATATTAAAAGTCCTTTGAAATCCTGTGCTCCGAAAAGAAGTTGATATTTTAATATTTCATCATTATTATAAAAAAGATTGCCATAAAATTGATTTTGTAATTCATTAATCTGGCTTTCATTTTGTAAATTTCTTTTTTCTACAAGTTTCCAGAATGCAACCTCTCTACAAACACCCTTAAGACTACTTGCGGGTATATATGGAACACCCCAGATATGATGAAGAGTTAAAGATGTTTCAAGAACATGGGTTGACCCAAATCCACAGATTAAAGGAGATATATTAGGAATATTTTTATCGAAAACAAGTTTATAATTTTCTTTTCCTTCATTTTTTTCTGAAATTAAAGCATTTTTAATACATTCAATCTGACTATTATATTTCTTATCAGTATAATCTTGTTTTGCAAAATAATATTTTTCAATAACATTGCAAAAAAAATCTTTTTTTGTTGTTTCCTCAAGACATTTTTCTTTTAATGAAAACAATTTTTTTCTATTTTCTCTTTCACCATACTCAATAAGCTCAATATCAAAGATTGGTATAAATTTATTTATTAATAAAGCGAAATTTTCTACCTTAGAATTAAACTGATTGAAAACATCCATAAAAAACTTCTTCTTAACTTCGGGTTCTTTTGGGTCAATTATATCACTATTGTTATAAAAATGAAAATAAGGGTTTCCAAACCAAACATTACCTTTTTTTCTCTCTATTTTAAATTCTCTATTTCTCGGTCTGTTATTATTTTCTCTCCTTCTTTGATCCATCTTCTATCCCCCTATTTTATCTCGACCTCAACCATCCTCTTTAACCATTTTGCTAACTCCAATGTTTCTATAGTTGCAAGCCTAAGTGTATTAAAATTAGCGTTAGTAAGAGCTTCTAAAGAATCCACATTATTCTGCAAAAAAAACTTTTCTTTCAACCATTTATCAACAACATCATAGACTTGTTTTGATTCATTTTTTGATTTCAAAAAAGCAAGTGTTGGAATGAGACCATTGGTTGTTATAAGTGCTGGGAGTTTTTTGGAATAAGTGGCAAACTTATTATCTTTTCCTTTAACATTTTGAAGTGCAAATGAAGCTCTTTCCTGATTTAATGTTTTAATACTCATTAATTAACCTCCTATAAATTATGTTAAAAACTTTATAATTTATTTAACCCTAAAATTCCATTAAGATGTTTTTTACCTCGAATCAAAATAAAACATTAATTTTTCACATTTTTTGTATTTTATCTTTAATAAAAAATTTAATTCAATATTTTTTTAATATTTTTCATTTCTTTGTCAAATTTTTTGATATGATTTTTAAATTTTTTAACTAAAAATTTTTCATCTCTTTTAATTTATTAAATTTTAAATGCTAAAATTTTCTCAAATTGGCAATAACTCAATCATAATATATTACTCATAATATATTACTATCTGGCTCAAAATTGATTCCTATATTCCTTCTTTCTAAATTATTTTTATTTTCAAGTTTATATATAACTACATAATCCTCATTTTTATTTATTAATTTTTCTATAGAAGTAATAAGCGAAAAAAGTTTTGAATCTGTTATTTCCCCTTCAAATACAGATTTTTGAGTATGAT
>DAOOKC010000126.1:0-3441 GCA_035385485.1 Exilispira sp. | reverse complement strand
GGAAGAATATGGTTTTTACATTTATATTGATCCACATCAGGATATTTACAGTAGGTTTAGTGGAGGAGATGGTGCTCCTTTCTGGACTTTTGATAAGGTTGGAATTGATGTAGATAAAATAGGTCCTTCTTATGCTGCACTTCTTCATAAAGATTATCCTAAAAATTACCCTTCAATGATATGGCCAACAAACTACAATAGATATGCTGCTGCGACCATGTTTACTATTTTTTTTGGAGGTAATGATTTTGCAAAGGATTTTTTTGTTGAAGGACAAAATGTTCAGGATTATTTGCAAACAAGGTATATGGATGCCATATGTGAACTTGCAAAAGAACTTGTTGATAATAAAAATATAATTGGTTTTGGAAGTATGAATGAACCTCATCCAGGATATATTGGTTATACAGATTTAAATATGATTCAAAATTGTTCATATGCAAAAGGTTATATTCCAACTGGATTTCAATCGATGACCCTTGCTTCAGGTTTTCCAACTTATATTAATAAATATGATGAAGGATTTTTCGGATATAAACCTATAGGAAGAAAGCTTTTTAATAAAGATGGCATATCTATTTTCAAAGAAGGAGCTATCTGTCCATGGAGGATGCATGGAGTCTGGGATATTGTAAAAGGTGAGCCAAAATTATTGAAGAAAGATTATTTTTCGATAGTAAATGGAAGAAAAATTAGTTTTGCAAATGACTATTTAAAACCTTTTATAATAAAATTTCAAAATAGAATAAACAATGTTAATCCTGATTGGTACACCATAATAGAAGGAATACCTCATGGTGATGCCCCTACATTTAGTCAAAATCAGACAAAGAAAATGATACATGGATTTCACTGGTATGATGGAATGCCAATGGTATTAAAAGTATTTTCTCCGTTTTTTTCTATAAGAGGGGATACAAGAAAACCAGTTTTTGGTAAGAAAAATATTATTAATAGTTATTTTGAACAACTTAGAAATATGAAAGAAAATACAGAGAAAAATATGGGTAATATGCCTGTTTTGCTCGGTGAATTTGGACTTCCTTTTGATATTTTCAAAGGTATTTCATTTAAGACTAAAAGTTTTAAAATTCAAAATTCTGCCATCTCGATGTTTTTTGATGCAATAGATAAACTTTTAATCTCTTCAACAATATGGACATATTGCGTAAATAATAACCATAGATGGGGAGATAATTGGAACAAAGAAGATTTTTCAATTTATTGTAAGGAAGATTCCTATATTTTTAATAAAGAGAAAAATTATAAAAAAGAGAACCGATCTGAAACAGAAAATTATAATAAGAAGGATAATCATAATTTTCAATCAAAAAGAGCAATTGATGGATTTTTAAGACCTTATCCTATAGCCACAAATGGTATTCCTATTAGTTTTAACTTTAATCAAAAAACAAAAAGATTGTTTTTTAATTGGACAAATGAAAATAATGATTTTATATTTAATCAGCAAGAGCCTACAGTTATCTTTATACCTGGGAAATTATACCAAAAAGGATTTGATATAATATTAAAAAGAGAAAAACAAAATATTGAAGAAAAAATCGAAGAAAAAGATTATGGAATAAAATATGATGAAATTAATCAATTATTATATTTATGGATAAAGATTACCGGAAGTTTTATATTAATTATAGATAAAAAAGCATAATTTCACAAAAAACTATAAAAAAGGTGGATTTTATATTTCATTCTATTAAATCCAAAATAATCTTATCATTTTCTTTGCTGGCTATTATGGTCGTATTTATCTTTGGGTTTTTAGTCATAAATCTTTTAAACAGAGATATAGCTCCATATATAGATAATCTTGGAGTTGAAATTAGTAAAAAAGGGGCAATTTCGATTGAAAAACTTATAGATGGATTTATAAATGAGGTAAAAGCCCTTGCAAATAGTGAACAATTTAAAAGTGGTGATACAAATAAATCATATGCTTATATAGATTATCTTTCAGATAAGATAAATCCAAATTTCGAATTACTATTTTATGCTAATTTAGATGGTTCATATTATACAACAAAAAAGGCTTTTAATAATATAAAAGATAGAGAATATTTTAAAGAAATTATCGAGAAAGGGAAAGATTATTTTGTCAGCGATCCTCTTATCTCAAAGTCTACTGGCAATAGAATATTTGTAGTTGCCAGCAAAGTGACAGACTTAAATGGTAAGACTGTTGGACTTCTTGGTGCTACGGTTAATCTTGAACAATTTTCTAAAATTGTGGATTCTATAAAGATGGGAAAAACGGGATATGGCTGGGCAATAGCTTCAGATGGAACTATCATAGCTAATCCTAACAAAGATTTGATTATGCAAAAAAATATCAATGATCTAGATAAAGATGGTTTTATAGGTTATTCTGAATTTGGTAAAATCTATAATGAAAGTGAATCTGGAATATATAAAATAACAAGACCCGATAAAGTGAAAGAAGTCTTAATATATTCAAAAGTAAAAAATACAAAAGGATGGATAGTAGGAATAGCTATTGAAGAAAGAGAATTGAAAAACCCTATTACAAATGTTTATAAGATAATAATTATAATAATAATTTCTTCATTGCTTGTAAATTTTATAGTTTCAACATTATTAGGTAATTTTATTTCAAAAGGTATTGTAAAAATCGATAAATTTTTTGTTCAACTGTCTAAAGGTGAAGGTGATTTAACAAAGAGAATAGATGTTAAGTTTAAAGATGAAATTGGAAAGCTTTCAGAAAATTTCAATTTATTTATAGAAAAACTTAATATAATAGTTTTTTCAATCAAAAATGCTGTTGAAAACCTTAAAAATATTGGATCAACATTATCTACCAATGTCACCGAAACAGCTACTGCAATAAATGAAATATCAGCAAATACTAATAATATAAAAAATCTTGAAGAAAAGCAGTTACAAGTATTTAAAAAATCTCATGAATCTGTTTTGTCAATGATTAAAAATATAGAAGAGCTGAATTCCTTAATAGAAAACCAATCTGCAGCCTTAATAGAATCTTCATCATCAATAGAAGAGATGGTAAGAAATATAGAGTCTATTACCGAAATATTGAAAAAAAATTCTTTGTCTGTTAATGAATTAAGCGCTGCTTCAGAAAAAGGTAAAACTGATATGGATAACTTAAATATTGTTGTTGAAGATATATTGAAAAGCTCTCAAAGTCTTTTTGAGGCATCTGAATCAATACAAAAGATCGCTGATCAGATAAATTTATTGGCGATGAATGCAGCAATAGAAGCAGCTCATGCCGGAGAATCAGGTAAAGGATTTGCAGTTGTTGCGGATGAGATAAGGAAACTGGCTGAAAGTTCAATGGTACAGGGAAAAGATATAAGTCAAAAACTTCTTTCAATTAAAAATGCTATAGATAATGTATCAAATACAACAAAAGATAGCATCAAAACATTCAGTAGGGCC
>DAOOKC010000125.1:0-3482 GCA_035385485.1 Exilispira sp. | reverse complement strand
AATTTTCAGTCATCTTTTTCATTTTCTATCTCCTAAATTATAATTTAATATCTATGAAATTACTCCATAAACCATGTATGTTACAGTATGAAAAGGCAATAAGTTTACCACTTTTTTCAGTTTTCATTGTAAAAACAACTTTTGGATGAGTAAAAATTGTACTTGTATTTGGACCTTGAGTAGATTCTCCATGAGAATTAAATTCAACTTTTCCAATTTCATAAGGAAACTTTTCTCCTTCTGGATGAAAATATAATGAAATCCACCTTATATGATGCTCAGTTGTATTTGGATGAGGTATCTCTTTTCCAACCATCACATTAACATTAAACAGTTCACCTTTTTTTAATTCCCCTTCAACTTCTATATAGGGAACATGCTTTTCTCCCTTCCAGTCACCTGACTGAAATAAGACATTTAAATCCATCATCTAACCTCCTTATAATTAAAACAAAATTGTAATAATTATATTATATTAAATTTTTATTATTTTTCAAACAATTTTTACAAATGCCTGATAGATAAATATTACATTCAAGAATTTTATTGCCATCTATCTCTTTTTTATTATAAATTTCATCTTCCATTTCAAAATCATAGATATTTCCACATTTTTCACATTTAAAATGGATATGTGGTTTTATGTAAGCATCAAATCTTAATTCATTTCCTTCTATTGTAATTGCTTTAACTAAATTTTTTTCAATAAAAAGTTTTAGTATATTGTAAACTGTTGTTTTAGATAGAGTGGGTATTTCGTCCTTAATATCTTCATATATCATATCGACAGACGGATGATTTCTATGTGATAGCAGATATTCATACACTTTTATTCTTTGAATTGATGGACTTATCTCGTTTTCTATCAAAGTTTTTTTTAATCTATTGATTGTTAATTCCTCTTTTTTCATTTAAAAACTTCTCCTGTCTCTTTATACCAAAGAACAAAATCTAAATGTTCTAAAGGTATATTAATTTCTTTTGCAAACACTCTCATTCTATTTTCGATATCAAGATAACTTTTTTTAGATAAAGAAGAAGGTATATTTTCAATTATACCAATTCTATATAGATTTTTCAAAATATGTCTGTCAAGAATTGCTAAATTTTCACCAAAACCAATATTTCTTAAAAAATGTGAAGCCTCTTTATATCCTAATCCTTTTATATTTTTGACAAGCCACTCTCTTAAATCAAAAATTGAATTGAAACTCTGAATTTTATTTTTTAAAGAACCTTTTTCATTAAAAATTTTTAAAATATTTTTTATATAATCACTTTTTTTATATTTAAATCTCACTCCTTTTAAACAATTCAAAATATCATCAGAATTATAGTTACTATTTTTGAAATTAAGTAAAGCTTGATGACATACTTTTGCTTTTGATTGTGGAGTTAAAATACAAAAAATTAATTCGTTAAGTAATTCTTCATGATTACCTCTATTCCATAAATCTTTAAACTCTTTTAACCTTTTTTCAATTTTATCTTTTATATCTTTATATATATTAATAATTTCATTAAAATATTCTTCATTGATCATAAAAGTTCTAATTTATTTTGTACTATTTCTATACTAAGAGAAATTAAATTTTCAATATCTTTTATAGAACAAATTTCAACAGTTGAATGTGTATACCTAATTGGAACACATAAAGGAACTGATTTATATCCTTTATTAGATACTTCTATAATACTTGCATCTGTCGAACCGTCACTAACCCCTATTTGGTAAGGAATTTTAGCTCTATTTGCTATATTTTTTGTAAAATCAAAAACATCTTCATTTACAATCATTCTTGCATCAACCTTTCTTATTACTGGTCCAATACCTAAATTAATAGAATTTTTATAAATAGGCGGAGTGTTATAGACATCTGTTGCAGACATAGAATCTATAGCAATAACAAAATCAGGATTAAAATTATTTGCTAAAACTGACGCACCTCTAAGTCCTATCTCTTCTTCAACTGTAAATGCGATAATTATGTTATTATATGGTTTTGTTTCTTTAAAAAATTCAAGAATTTTTGTTAAAATATAAACCCCTACTCTATCATCCAAACCTCTTGAAATAATTAAATCATCATTAGCATAAAACTCTTTTTGAAAAGCTATTGGAGTACCAACTTCAATTCCTTTTTCTAAAACTTCTGATTTAGATTTAGCTCCAATATCAATTTTTAGATTGTACCAAGGAATAGTATTTTCAGAAGTTTTATTATCTACAGATAAATGAGGAGGTAATAATCCTGTAACCCCTATAACTTCTCCTTTAGAACCTAAAATTCTAAAAAATCTTGATGGTAGAATTTTATCATCAATTCCACCAATCTTTTTAAAAGAGATTAAACCATCTTCATCGATTGCTGAAACAACAAGTCCTAATTCATCCATATGGGCTACAAATAAAATAAAATCATCTGATTTTCCCTTTTTTATGGCAATTAAATTTCCAAGAGTGTCAATTTTTGTTTCATCAGGTTTTGATTTTTCAATCTCACTTTTTATTCTTTCTCTTATTTTGGATTCAAAACCTGAAACACCTTCAATAAAAACGAAATCTTTAATTAAATTTAAATCCATTTTTTCCTCCAATTAATGACTTTCTCTAACAATGAATTTTTTTAAATCATAAAAATTTAATAATAATGAAATTGATTTTGATAAATCCTCATCTATCTCTGAAGAATATATTAAAACTTCATCACCTACATTTACCTTTTCATATAAAACTTTAACATCATCGTTTTGTAATCTTACACAACCTAAAGAGACATTTTTTCCAATTGAAAAGGGATCGTTTGTTCCATGTATACCATAAGTAATCCAAGAAAGTGCTATCCATCTTATTCCAAGTGCATTCTCTTTATTTTCAATATAAGGAGGATAGATTTTATTCTCAAAATACCATCTTGGATTTATACTTTTGCCTGTTATTTTAAAAATTCCCTCTTTAGTATTTGTTTGATTATCACCAATCGCTACAGGATAAACTAAAAAATCATTTTCCTTTTCATAAACAATAACAAAAAGAGATTTATCAACTTTTATAAAAGGTAAAGAAAAAACAAAAATGAATAAAAATGTAAATATCTTTTTCATTCTTCAACAAGTTCTATTAATACACCAAAGGTACTTTTTGGATGTATAAATGCTATTTTTGTTCCTTGTGAACCACCTCTTGGTTTTTCATCAATTAAAGAAACGCCCTTCTCTTTTAATTCTCCTAATGTTTTAGATATATCTTTTACAAGAAATGCTATATGTTGAATTCCCTCTCCTTTTTTATCAAGAAAAGATTTAATTGGAGAATCATCAGTTAAAGGCTCAAGTAATTCAATATTTACATCACCTATTTTGAAACTTGCAACTTTCACTTTATTTTCTTTCAATTCTTCTATAAATTGAATTTTAAAATTAAAGCTATTTTCATAAAATTTCATACTATCTTCTAAATTTTCTACTGCAATTCCTATATG
>DAOOKC010000124.1:0-3493 GCA_035385485.1 Exilispira sp. | reverse complement strand
ACCAAGTCGGTTGCGCCACTGGCTCACTCTTACTCCCTGGCGCCCATATTGGAGTAAAGAGTTTAACGCCTCTTGGTTTAAGTACCAAGTAAAAAAACCAAGCCGGTTGCGTCACCTGCACCCCTTTGTCCCGTGACGCCCACATTGGGATCAAAGGTTCATAGCATCTTGGTACTAAAACCTACCTAATTGTCAAATTCAATTATTTTATAGCACATCTTTTAATTTTGTCAATATAAAATAAAAAAGGAGACTTTGGTGCCTGACACTTTTGTCTCATTAAATTTTTTTTAAAAAATATAATTCAGTGATATTTTCTTTAAAATTATCTATAAAGATTTGTTTATTAATAATTTCGATTTTAATCTCTTTATTATTAATTTTTGTTAAATATTGTCCATCTGGTGGTATTAATTTTAACTTTTCAATAGATAATTTATTATCTAAAAATTTTATGAAATATGGATATGTTAAAAATTGATTTGCCCTTTCAATCTCCCCTTTTTGAATTAATTTTCTAATTTTACTACTACTAATTTTTTCTCCATCAAATTTCTCTTCATTAATTATTATTAATTCAATCTCTTTTTCTTTACAAATTTTTTTTAAAAAATTAACATCTCCTTTTCTATCTTTACCAAATTTAAAATTCTCACCAACTAAAATTCTTTTTATTTTTAAATAAGTTAAAAGTAAATCAATAAATTCATAAGGTTCCAATTCTTTAATTTTTTCATTAAATGGAACCAATAAAAGATAATTTATTTTATAGTTTGATAAAATTTCTTTCTTTTCTTCTGGTAAAAATAGAACATTTGGTTCTTTTTTAAAAAAGATGAATGGAGGAGGAAAAAAGGACAAAACAAGATTTTTTTCTTTAAAGGAGCTTAATTTATTGATTATCTTTAAATGTCCTTTATGAATTGCATCAAAAGCACCAATTGTTATATTTAATTCTTCCTCTATTTTTATAAATTTATCAAGTAATATCATCTACTTTTAAAATTCTTATTGGTTTTAACTCCCTCTTTTCCTCGAAATATCTTCCAATTCCAACAGCGTTTTCATTTGTATCAAATACAAGAACAAATCCACCTTTAAGATATGGATGTTCATATTTTATCGTATTCCCTGTTCTAAATAGATATAACCTTTTACTTGGTAAAACTATTTTAGGAATAAAATCTAAAAAATCTCCAATAGGAATTATTAAATCATTATCTAAATTCTTTTCATATATTTCTATCATATTGTCAATATGGAAACTATCTTTAATTTCAAGTTTACCAACAGCTGTTCTAACAAGAAAAGAGAGTGTTCCAAAACTACCTAATTTTTCACCTAAATCTCTTGCAACGCTTCTCATATATGTACCAGAAGAACATAAAATTTTGAATCTTAATTTTGGAAAATCACCATCTGTATAATCTAAAACATCAAATTGGTGAATGTTCACTTCTCTTTCTTTTAAAACTACATTCTCACCTCTTTTTGCAAGTTCATAAGCTCTCTTTCCTGAAATTCTTTTTGCTGAATATTTTGGTGGCATTTGATTTATGGCTCCGACAAAAACATCTTTTATATTTTCAATATCATTAATTTTAATAAAAGAGGATGGTTTTTTTTCAACAACATTTCCCCAGATGTCATCGGTATCTGTTTTAATTCCAAATGTAATTTCACCTTCATATTCTTTTGGTAAAAGAAAAAGAAGAGTTGTTAGTTTTGTAGCTTCGCCAACCAAAATTGGTAAAACTCCTTGAGCCATAAAATCAAGAATTCCTCCATGGCCTGCTTTTTTAATCTTAAATAATTTTTTAATAAAAGAGAGTAAACCAAAAGAGGTTATACCAGGAGGCTTAAAAATATTCATTATTCCCGATTTTTCATTCACATTTTAACTCCCTACATATATCTTTTATAATCTCTTCTGGGTTTCCTTTAACATCAAAACCTGCTGCATTTATATGACCTCCACCACCATATTTTAAAGCAACATTAACAACATTGATATTACCTTTACTTCTCATACTGACTTTATAACTACCATTTTCTTTTTGTTTGAATAAAATTGCAATCTTTGATTCATTTGATTTATTTAAATATTCAACAACACCTTCTGCATCTTCTTCTTCTGCTCCAAATTCTTTGAAATCATCAATTGTTAATATTGAATAAATAACACCATTCTCTTTTCTCAATTTTTCAAGAGCCCTTCCTAAAATTCTTAATGCCCTTAAAGGCTTCATACTATAAACCATCTCAGATAGATAAAATGGATTGGCTCCGTATTTTACAAGATAAGTTGCGGTTTTGAATGTATTTAAATTTGTATTTGGAAATCTAAAACCACCTGTATCTGTCATTAATCCTGTATATAAAGCATTTGCAATATTTTCGTCAATTTCAATTTTCGCTCTTTTTAATAATTTTAAAATAAGTTCCGAAGTTGAGGATGATTTGGGATCAATATAATTAAATTTTGCATATAAAAAGTTAGAAGGGTGATGGTCTATGTTAATTAATGTTTGTATTTTTAATAACTTTTTTTTTAAATTCTCAACTCTTCCAATATCTGCACAATCTAAAATTATACCAACATCAAATTCTCCCTCAAAATCATTTTGGATAACTTTAGTTCCATTTAAAAATGAATAAATTTTTGGAACTTTATTTGGTAAAACAGGGACAACCTCTTTTTTAATTTTTTTCAAACCAAAATATAATCCAAGAGTTGAACCAACTGCATCTCCATCTGGATTTTCATGTGAAATGATTAAAAACCTCTTCTGTTTTTTTATCTCCTCAATTATTTTTTTCATCTTTTATTTTATTTAGAATCTCTATTACCTTCATTCCTTTATCAAGAGTTTTATCTTCTTTAAAATGAAGAATAGGTGTGTATCTTAATTTTAATTTTTTTCCAATCTCCTCTTGAAAAAATTTTGTTGCAGATTTTAAACCATTGAATACTGCCTCTTTCTCTTCTTTATTATGAACATAAACATAGACATCTGCTTGTTTTAAATCATTTGAATATTCTACATCAGTAATAGTGATATATTTTTCTCTAATTCTTGGATCTTGTATCTTTTCTCTAAGAATTATAGATAACTCTTCTTTTGTCATTTTTTTTAGCTTTTCTGCTCTGAAACTTTTCATTTTTTAATTATACCATTTTATGTTACTTAAAATAAAAAAGCCCCCTTAAGAACAAGGGGGCTAATTCAAAAAATTTACTCCTCTAAAGTTTCAGGCATATAAATATTTTCATTCCTTTTCAGCAATTCTTCAGTAACAGGTTCGAATTCAGCTCCTACCATATCACTAATATATTTTTTTACAACTGCGTCCCAATATTCTTTTGTCACATAATAAACTCTTGCACCACCAAGTTCATGCTGATATTCTGGCCATGGGTATGAAGGTTGCGCCATTCCAATTCCCCATCTTTTCCAACCATTATAACTTTCATAAGTTGCCCAGAACTCTT
>DAOOKC010000123.1:0-3555 GCA_035385485.1 Exilispira sp. | reverse complement strand
AAAGGCATTCCTGAGCTGATACCGCTGGAAGTAATTCTATTTCTGCCCATTTTGGGTAAATTATGACATTTTTTGCAATCGATTTCATATCAGGTAATTCACCTTCAAAAGATATTGCTATTGAGTTTTTACCAAATTTAGCTTTTATAGATTCAATAGTTCCAACCAAAACTTCAACCCCATGATTTATCAACGAAATATTATCACATATTCTTTCTGCCTGCTCCATATTGTGGGTAGAAAACATTATTACTTTTCCCTGATCTTTCAGCTCAAGCAAAAAAGTTCTAAGTTCATCTATAGATACTGGATCCAATCCTGAAAAAGGTTCATCTAAAAAAATATAATCTGGATCATGTAAAATTGTTGAAATAAACTGAAGTTTCTGAGCCATCCCTTTTGAAAGAGATTCTATCTTTTTATTTTTATATTGAATTAATCCGAATCTTTCTAAAAGATCACACATTCTACCATAAATCTGTTTTTTCTTTTTGCCCTTTAACTGAGCAAGATATAGAAGAACATCTTCACAAACCTGTTTTTTATACAAACCTCTTTCTTCAGGAAGGTAACCAATCTTGTTCAATGTTTCATAGTTTAGTTTCTCACCCGAGAAAAAGATTTGACCCGAATCTGGTAGTAATATCCCCATTATCATTCTAATTGTAGTAGATTTCCCTGCACCATTTGGTCCAATAATTCCATAGATCTTACCACTTTCGGTCTTAAAAGAAAAGTCTTTGACAGCCTGCACATTTCCATAACTTTTAAATAGGTTTTTTGCTTCTATTTCCATTTTACCCTCTTTCTTATTAAAATTTAACAATAAAACATATCAATTATCTTATCAAGACTTAAAAACTCAAAAGATAATGTGCTGTCATAATTGCTTATCTTTTCATTCACAAATCTATTGATTTTATAAGGTAAATTTATTTTATCAGCAAGTTTTACTAAATATCCGCCCAGAAATTGATATTCTGTTTCTTCCTTTTTTTCTATAGATTGAAGAGTTGAGTTTTTGCCTCTTGGAAGATTTAAGTATAGTTTTTCCTCTTTTTCGTCAAGTTTTTCATCTGAAATCAATTTTTTCATAAGGCTTATTAAAGTTTCGGGATCAAGTGATGGTAATGGATTTGACTTTATTTTCAATCTTTCAAATAGATCTTTAGTCTCTTCAAGATAATCGATAAATATCTTTAAAGGTTTAAAATCAAGTTTTTTACTTTCTTCAAAAAATTGATATAAAGAAAAACCAAAAATACTTAAAAATCCATTGATCGTATTTAGCCATAATTTACGATATCGATAGCCATCTATATCTTCCACAAAACTTACGGGAAGATTTATTATTTTATCTTTAAGTATGTTTTCAAGTCTTTTATCGAGTATTAAGCCGCCTTTAGAGCCTAAAACAACCTTTGAATCCTGCTTAAAGGCATTATACATTATAATACCATAATAGATATTCAAACCATCAAAATATTGTTCGTATCCCATACCATTCATAAGGCTGATAACAACTGGATTTTGCTTTTTAAGTATGGAAAAAGTGGAAGACATGTTTTTAAGGTAATTACTTTTAGTTGTAATAAAGGCAACATCTATTTTTTCATCTTCATATTGATAAACTTTATTTGGTGTTATATTAATAATTCCTTTTAAGTTTTCTATAACTTTAATGTCAATGCTTAAAATCTTTTCTCCTTCTTTTTTAGACTTTATAGCATATATATAATCTTCATTTCCAGGTTTTATAGATGCAGAAAGGATAGTTCCAACTGCTCCCATTCCAACTATTAAATAATTCATAATAATTTCCTCTAATAATTTTTATTATTTAATATTTCTTTTTAAAAGATCCAGTTCCGTATCTGTCACATTCTCCCAACCCGAAATTTTTGTTAAAAGATTTGAAATAAATGAGTAATAGTAAAGTTCCTGAAAAATACCTTTAGAATATGCTTTTTTAACAAGGAAAAGAATACCATATTTACTATTCAACGCTTTTTCAAGCTCGAAAATATTATCAGAATATATTATTTCAATTTTATCATCATCTTTTTTGAAAAGCAAAATAGATACTGAATCTGTTGAAAGATAAGAACTTTTAATAAGGATAAATAATCTATCCTCAAACTGCTGTATTGAAAAGATTTCATTATCTACAATTAAATCAAAGTTTTTTATATCATTTGTAAGAGTAACCAAAGACTTGAAGGCTTTTTGATCTTTAATATATTGAAAAATATAAAGATTATTTTTATCATCTTTTACCATCAAAAAATCATTTGAATAAAATATCTTTTTACTTATTTTTAAGTAATTAATGAGTAATTTCTCATCTATTTTATAATTTTCAGATAAAATATTTATTTTTTCAAAATCTCTATTGTAAAGTTTATCATTTATAATAAAAATCGCATTTTTTTCATCATTTTTATCTTTAATTATTGAGAAATTTTCAAGTTTATTTTTACTATAATCTTTGAAATTATAAAAAAATATTTGTTCATTTTCCCTTGTAATGATTCCGCTGCTTGAAATATAAATGACTTCATTTACATCACTAAAAACTTTCTTAATAGGTGGCTTATAGGAAGATGAGTGATATGGATCATCTGATAAAGTTAAGATATCACAACTATAAAGGTTATTGTATTTGAAAACTATATAAACATATTTTTCATCGTTGGTAAAACCTGTTTCAATTATATTTGGATATGATGTCAAAGGATATGTATAATATTCTTTGACACCTGATATATATAACATCTTCTGAGGATCAAGATAATCAAAACCAACTATTATATTTTTTTGATTTTTATCTAAAGAAAGTAAAGAAAGTTTACCTGAAATAGAATATAATATTTTATAAGCCTGTTTATTTTTAAAATCTTTATACCATACAAAATCATTGCCCTGATATAAAGCCCCATATGCAAAACTATTTGAGTCATCATTTAAAAATGGCTTTGTAGTTATAAACTCATCATAAGGTGAAAAACCATAAGATTTGTTCTCCATGGTATCATATCCATAAATAAAATATCTATCTTTTACCTGCTGATAATATCTATAATATATCACAAAATAATTACTGGTTAGATTATCACTTAATAAATAAAAATTAGAAACGATTTCATAAAAGAAGTTTACATTTTCTGTCGATAAAAAAGTTAAGGGGAAAAGTATAATAAAAATTAAAATTAGAAAAATTTTGCCTTTATTCATAATTTAATTCCCTTTTATTATTATATTTCTTTATTTTAAATTTAGTTTGTTTGGATATTTTGTTTTATAAAAACTATTTAAGTTATATCTTGAATTGATTTTATTATTTAAACAATTATAATCAAGTTGAAATTAAGATGGGAAAGTAGAATAAATTTTTATATGAAGAAGATTATAAAAGACTGCATTTTGACCTTAAAATATCTTTTAGTTAGCTTTATAATAAGCTTTTTTCTTGTAATAGTGCTTTTTGTAGTTTTATCTGCAAATGAAATAGAAAGATATCATTATCTTTATTCAAATTTTATAGTATTTTATTAT
>DAOOKC010000122.1:0-3590 GCA_035385485.1 Exilispira sp. | reverse complement strand
CTCAGAATATTGATCAAACTTAAATATTAACCAAAACATTAATAAAAACATAAATCATCATTTTATGGTAAATTCAATTATATTAATTCCTATAAACATTATTAAAATATACTTTTACTTATTTTATTTATAAAACCTTTGCTTTAAACTTAACTTTTTTTAATAAACTACAAATTTTATAAAAAAATATGGTTCTTTAACTTTCTTTACAACATTGATGATTTTCTTTTACTCAATAAAATATTATTTTTCAAACATTTTTTTATTTTATTAATGCTAATTTACTAAATTTGATTTAAGTGCAAAATCTTATTTCTAGTAAATAAAAATTTAAAAAATTATTGCATAAGTGCAAATTGATTATATCATCAAAATATATTTAATTAATATTTGACCTTGAAATAAAAATGAATTTGACAAATCAAATCAATGAAAAATTGATTAAAGTAATTAAATTAGTACTTATTAACCCTTTAATTCATTTTTCTGAATCAGATATTCAAATGCTAATTGCTAGAGAATTGATGACTATACCAGAATTAAATCCAGATGAAAATCTATATGAAACAAATTGTACAATTGGAATTAATTAATATGATAAACCATCACTAAAAAAAATATAAAACAATGCTAATTCATAAAGAATATGGACATAATAATTATGATTTTGCTAGAAGCGATTTGATTATTTTTAATCCAGAAACAGTATCAGAAATAGTTGATCCACTTAATTTAAAAAAAGGTTTTACGAAAAATGATTATTTACAACCTGCTTATATATTTGAATTTGGAACAGAAAAAAGTGCAAAAAGCGACGCAAATTTTTTAAACACTTAGAAAATGATATTAACAAATTAAATAAAGCAAATATTCAAGGTTATTTAATTCATATACACAGAAATAAATTTAGCAAAAAAGGTAAAATACAAAATAAGAATAAATTATTGAAATATTTAGATAAAATAAAAAAAGTAATGAATAACAAAAACACAAATGTAAAAGTAATAATTTTTATTGTAGATATTGGTAATGAAAATATAAAGATTTTTCGTGAAGGTAAAATAAAGGTTTTTATTGATAACAATTTTGTAGCTATTGCACAAGATAAAACAGAATCTGTTTTATTATAATTATTAAAATAAAAACAAATATATTAGATACTCTTATCCCTTCACAAAAAAAATCTTTAACTTTACTTAACTCCAAATTCAAACCACTTAATTTTAAAGTTGCTTTTTGAAAGCCTCTAAATGGTTTTGAGATGCATTTTTTAAGTTGGTAAACAAAGTTCGTAAATCTGAATAGGCGTTGCTTTTAATTAGAGGTGTTGCTAAAAATCGCTCATACATTACTATATTTTCTATTTCTGCCTGAACACCTGCTTCATAGGCTTTTGTTAATGTTTCTGGAACTTTAATATATTTTTTAGCTTCATCTTTTGGAATTGGAAGCTTATAAGCCTTAAAAGCATCCTCAAGCCATTTTATATGTGTTTCTTCTGCTTTTATAATGTTGGTAAATGGCTTAACATTTCCAAATTTTGCTATGATGGCTTCATATTCTGCGTGTGCAAGATATTCATCCTGTATAGCATATGTAAGCATATCCTGGATAGTAAGATCATTGTCTACTTTAGCAGCAGAGCTTCCATAAAGGCTCTGGTTTGTTCCATCGCCACTGGATACAAATAAAATTGCAAAAATAATCAATGAAATAAAAATTGCAGTTGACTTAAATCTTTTCATATTTCCCTCTTTTTTAATATTTAATAAATATAACTAAGTATAAGTATTATTAATTTAATGTTTCGCTTAAAATTAGTCAAATTTTTTACTTTCTTTTTTTCATTGAAGTTTTAGTGAACTCGATTTAAAAATGCTACAAAATTGATTGAAAAATCCAAAGATGATAAAATTTTAAAAAAATTTTGAATTTTTGTACAAAATAAAAATATTTTGATAGTAAAATAAAAAGAAAAATATATTTTTACTAAATTAAAAATAAATCATAAAAATAGTGAAAAATAATTAAATTCATATTATAATAATTTTGTCACTGAATAATCAAAATAATCCAAAAGAGGTATCCTTAAATGAATCTTTATAATGAATCAATATTTCATAAGTTATTTGAACAATCCCTTGTTGGATACTGGGAATGGGATATTCTTTCAGGAGATTTATATATAAGTCCTAATTTTAAAATACTTTTAGGTTATGATATTAGCGAAATAAAGAATAATATAGAATCATTTAAAAAAATTATTTTTGAAGAAGATTTTATCAATATTCAAGAAAAGTATAAACAACATATCGAAAGCAAAGGCAAATCCCCTTTTTACGATGAGATTCGTATTATACATAAAGATAAATCTATCGTCTGGGCTATTTATACTGGAGAGATAGTAAAAACTGATGAAAGAGGAAATCCAGCTAAAATGGCGGGATTTTTTATAGATATAACAAAACAAAAAAAAAATAGAAAAAGAACTAAGAGAATTTAATGAACTTCTATCAAAATTCATTAAACACTCGCCAATATATGCATTTATTAAAGAGGTATACCCCGATAAAAGCATTGTCTTGCAGGCAAGTGAAAATTATAAAGATATGATAGGGATACCTGGTTCCGAGATGATTGGTAAAACCATGCAGGAGCTTTTTCCAGAGGAATTTGCTACCAAGATTACTGCTGATGATTGGGATGTAGTTAAAAATGGTCAAGTTTTGATACTTGATGAGGACTTAAATGGAAGAAATTATACAACCTTGAAATTCCCTATTACCATAGGTCAGAAAAAACTTATGGCGGGTTATACAATCGATATCACTGATAGAAAAAAATATGAAGAAGCGATAGCAAATTTTCAAAAGCTAGAATCAATTCGACAGAGGAAGAAGTAAAAAGCTATCTTACTCAGGCTTTATCATCGACTAATAGGGCAAAAGGTTTGACTAATCAGTTGTTGACATTTGCTAAAGGAGGAGATCCTATAAAAAAGTTAAACCCTCTTTTTCCCTTTATTAATGAAACAGTTCAATTTGCCCTTAGTGGATCTAAAATAATATGTGAATATGAAATACAGGATAATCTATGGCTTTGTGAATATGACAGCAGTCAGATAGGTCAGGTTGTCGATAATATCATAATAAATGCAAAGCAGGCTATGCCAGAAGGTGGAAAAATCAATATTTCAGCATCAAATGAAGAAATTTTAAATAATAGTAATCCTGTTCTTCCCTGTGGCAAATATGTTAAAATATCCATAGCTGATAATGGTGTCGGAATCCCAAACCAAATCTTGTCAAAAATCTTTAATCCTTTTTTCACAACAAAAGAAAATGGCCATGGATTAGGACTTGCAACTGCTTATTCGATTATAAAAAAGCATGGGGGATATATTGAAGTAGATTCCAAAGTAGGTAAAGGTTCTATTCTCACCTTTTATATTCCCGCATCTTCAAATAATTTGAATGATGTTGATACTAAAAATAATTTTAGAAAAGAAGAAATCAATAAAAAATTCAAAAACTCAGTTAAAACAATTTTAATAATGGATGACGAAATTTTACTTAGAGAGGTTACTTCAA
>DAOOKC010000121.1:0-3638 GCA_035385485.1 Exilispira sp. | reverse complement strand
TTCCATAAATTTATTTTTATGATTCATGGCTAAACCTTTAATAATCAAAAATCCGTCAAAAAACATTAAATAAATATTTAAATAATATCAAAATAAAAAGCAAAATTTAAGTGTTATTACAAAAAAATTAATTATAAAATTAAAAATTATATAAAATTTTAAAAATCATGTAATATCACATTCAAATCTACTTTACTAGGATCCTTTAATTCATCTCTATACTTTATAATCAAAGGGACCTGAATAAAATAATCATCTTTTCCATCTTTTTTTCTTCCACCTGGAATGACTATTGCATTTTCAGGAACTTCTTTACTATATACTTTTTCACTTCTTATATCTATTATTGGAGTGGATGCATTTATAATTGTTCCAGTACCTATAATTGCTCCTTTTCTAATTAGCACTCCTTCATAGATACCGCAGTTGCCACCCACGAACACATTGTCTTCTATTATTACCGGTCTTGCAACAGCAGGCTCAAGTACTCCGCCTATTATTGTTCCGGCAGAAATATGACAATTTTTGCCTATCTGAGCACAGCTACCAATCAAAGCAAGTGAGTCAACCATGCTTTTTTCATCAATATAAGCTCCAACATTTATGAACGAAGGTGGCATAACCACAGTACCTTTACCAACAAATGCGCCCTTTCTCAAAATTGAGCCAGGCAAAAATCTAAAAGTTCCATCGCTGCCTCTATATTCAAACTTATCAAGATAATCAATATTTTTTTCTTTCCATTTTTTTAATTTTCCATACTTAAAGTATAATAAAATTGCTTTTTTAACCCATTCATTGACTATGTAATTATCTTTTTCCTTGTTAACAACTTTCAAAACACCGAGTTCTAAAAATTGTAAAACCTTTTCAAGATATTTTATAAGTTCATTTTCTGAAAAAGGTTTTTCAAAGTTTTTTAATTTCTCATTTTCTTCCTCTTTTACTCTTGATTCTTCATAATTTAAAAAAACTTCGATTTTCTCTTTAATTTTAGTTATTGAATCTGAATAATCGTTTAATTTTTTAGTATATTTCATAATTACTCCACATGATTTTAATTTTTTTTAAAATTAGTTTTTAAAAATTTTTTAATTAATCTTTAAAATATTTATTTTTTGTTCACCAATCATTATTTTTTAATTATATTATATTTACTTATCTTACAAAAATTTAGCACAATTAAAAAATAACAGAAATTTATAACTTATCAAACTTATTAAATTGCATTTTTCCCTTTTTATGTATAAATTCAATTAGGTTCTAAAATTAATCAATCATTTTTAATGTATTAAAATAATTTTAAGGTTTTTTATTTAAATAGTAAAAAATTTTTATCATATAACAAAAATTTTATATAAAATTCTTATTTTTTTTGTGAATTTTTTTACAAAAGGTATTTTTTTAATTTTATATTAATTTAATTTTATATTTTGATTCTAAATTTGACTCTAAAAATAGATTTAATTTAATTATATTTTAATTAAAAGATTAATTTTAAATAAATTTTAATTAATTGATTAATTTGAAATAAGATCCCATTTAATGTCAAAAAAAATAAAGAGGTTCATATGGATAGTCAAAACCTATTAAATCTTAAAAAACAGGCTAAAGAGATAAGAAAGTTGATAATATCGATGATAGGTAATCTTGGTGTAGGACATATTGGAGGGTCTCTTTCAATTGTGGAAATATTAACTATTCTTTACTATAAATATTTGAATGTTGACCCTCAAAATCCAAATAAATTTGATAGAGATAGGCTTGTTCTTTCCAAAGGACATGCTGGTCCGGCTTTATATGCGACTTTAGCATCTAAAGGGTTTTTTCCAATCCAGTGGCTTGATACTTTGAATCAAGGGGGAACAAAACTTCCAAGTCATTGCGACAGGACTAAAACTCCAGGCGTAGACATGACTGCTGGCTCTTTAGGACAGGGTTTTTCTGCTGCAGTTGGAATGGCTCTTGGATGTAGGCTTGATAAAATTGATAATCACATCTATTGTATCATAGGTGATGGTGAGAGCAATGAAGGGCAGATCTGGGAAGCAGCAATGGCAGCATCTCAATTTAAACTTTCAAATCTAATAGCTTTTACAGATTATAATAAGATGCAAATTGATGGTTATTTACATGAAATCATGAATATTGAGGATATCACATCAAAATGGCTTTCTTTTGGGTGGTTTGTTCAAAGAATAAATGGACATGATTTTGAACAACTAGATTTTGCAATAAATCGAGCATTGAACGAAAAATGCAGACCATCAATGATAATTTGCGATACAATTAAAGGAAAAGGCTTTTATCCCGCAGAAGGAAAAGTTGAATCCCATAATATGACTTTTGATAAAACAGTTGCTCTTGACGCAATAGAAAAATTAGAGAAATGTGAATAAAGATATAGATAAGATGTAGATAAGATATAGATAAGATATAGATAAAAGACATGATTGATAGTGAATGTAAAAGATTTGAGTAAACCTAAATATTAGTAAGGAGCTATCTATGGCTGATAAAGAAATGAGACAGATATATACAGAAACATTAATTGAACTTGCTGAAAAAGATCCAAATATTGTCGTTTTAGAAGCAGATTTAATGAAGTCAACAGGGACTTCAAGTTTTGCAAAAAAATTTCCCGATAGATTTTTCGATGTTGGAGTTGCTGAAGCAAATATGGTGGGTATTGCAAGTGGTCTTTCTGCCGTTGGAAAGATCCCATTTGCTGCTACATTTGCATGCTTTGCAACAAGAAGAGCACATGATCAATTTTTCATTTCTGCAAACTATGCAAGACTTAATGTTAAACTTGTTGGTGCAGATCCAGGAGTAACTGCTGCATTTAATGGTGGTACTCATATGCCATTTGAAGATATTGCACTTACAAGAGTCATACCTGATTTAATTGTATTTGAACCATCAGATCCGGTCTCACTAAAAAAGTTACTGGTTAAATCTGCTTATCACAATGGCTGCACCTATATGCGACTTCATAGAAAAGTTACAAATAAAATTTATAATGATTCTGAAGAATTTGAATTTGGAAAAGGTAAAATACTAACAAATGGTGATGATGCTGTAATCTTTGCTCTTGGTGTAGTTTGTGTAAATGAAGCTTTAAAAGCCGCTCAAATACTTTCAAACGAAGGTATAAACGTTACTGTTGTAGATATTATCAGTGTAAAACCCATCGATAAAGAACTTATAATATCATTAGCAAAAAGATGTAAGATTGTTTTAACTTTCGAAAATCATCAGATAATAAATGGTCTTGGTTCTGCTGTATGTGAAGTTTTAAGTGAAAATTACCCAACAAAAGTTATAAGACTTGGAGTACAGGATCTTTTTGGTGAAGTTGGAACAGTTGACTACCTTAAGAAAAGATTTGGTATTACAGCAGAAAATGTAGTCCAACATGTAAAAAAAGCTTTAGATAAATAGGTTTTGTTAAATATTTTTAGTTAAATATAAATTGCTTTTATTGTCCTTATTTTAAGAAAAATTATCAATTTTGCTTTTTCAAGTTATCAGTATCCTTTAAAAATAAGATAAATATTGATGAAATTATCATCAATACAAAAGCAAGTAAAAGAGCGGGAGTAAAACTTCCATTCTTTGTTTTTAAAGCATCCATA
>DAOOKC010000120.1:0-3696 GCA_035385485.1 Exilispira sp. | reverse complement strand
AAAAAAAATTAAAAAAAAAATAAAAGAAAAAAAAAAATAAAATATAAAAATAAAAAAAAAATTAAAAAAAGAAAAAAAATAAAAAGAATAAAAAGAATAAAAAAAATAAAAAAAAGATAAAAAAAATTAGGGAAAAATAAAGAATTAGATTGAAACAAAGATAAAAATGTTTATATTTGATAAGCAAATTTGAAAAACTTGAATAGGGTCAGATATGAATATTCTTTATGTGCCATCATGGTTTGTTAGTAAAAAAAGACCATTAAATGGAGTATACTTTTATGAACAGGCAAAGGAATTGTCGAAGATTTGTGACAATCTTTTTGTAATCTACCCAAAAGAGATAGAGTTTGGTAAAAGTATAGTTAAAGATGAAGAAAATATAAGATTTTTTCCTTTTTTAAAATTTCATTATAAAAGGACATTTTTCTTTGGTTTTTTCTTGAAACTATTTATCAAAAAGATTATTAAAAGATATGGGAAGATTGATCTTATACATGCTCAATCATTTTTATGGGCTGGAATTGAATGTGCAAAAATTTCTAAAAAATTTAATATTCCACTTATTATTACAGAACATCATTCAAGATTTCTTGTAGTAGATGAAAAGCCTGAAATTAAAAAACTTATAAATGAAGCAATTACTATATCTTCTAAAGTTGTTTTTGTAAGTAGCCCGCTAAGAAGCAGTTTCTGTCAAAAGATGAAATTAAATGAAAATGAACTTAAGGATAAATTTTTAGTAATTCCAAATTCAGTTTCTGATAGTTTTTTTGAGATAAAGGGATTTATTCAAAACAATATCTCCTTAAAAAAATATTTTGATGATAACAAAAAATTTATCTTCATTAGCATTGGCAATTTGAAACCTGCAAAGGGTTTTGATATATTAATAGATGCTTTTTATAATGCTTTTTCAAAGGTCGATGATGTAGTTCTTTTTATTGGGGGAGATGGTCCTTTAAAATTTAAGTTAATAGAAAAAATCTCAAAACTAAACCTTCAAAACAAAATTATACTACTTGGTCAGCTTAATAGAGAAGAAGTGGAATATGTTTTAGAGCATTCAAACTGTTTTGTTCTTGCAAGTAGATTTGAAACTTTTGGTGTTGTCCTTATAGAAGCACTTGCAAAAGGTTTACCTGTAATTGCTACAGATTGTGGAGGACCAAAGGATATATTTAACAAGGATTGTGGTATTTTAGTGAAAAGTGAAGATACAGAGGCTTTAAAAGAGGCAATGAAGAAGATTTTTTCTAACTATAAAAAATATGATAATAAAAAAATAAAGCAGTTCGCCTTTGAAAATTTCAGCGAAACTGCTTTTATTGAAAAATATAGAAAGCTTTATCTTGAGGTAATAGAAGAAAAAAATTATTAAAACTAATTATGTTTTAAAATATAATTTTTAATAATATATCTCAAGATAACATTAAGTTAAAACTTTAATCGCTAACTGAAACTGTTATATCGTTAATAAGTTTTGAAATATCAAAATCAATATCTATATGGACATTTTCAAGTTTATCGTTTGCATTAAGGTAAAGGACTGTTGCGGGCTGAAAACCATTGAATTTGGTAGCTGACATTATGCTGTATGCACCGATATCTGTTGAAAATATCTTGTCGCCAATATTTATATCGGCTGGGAGCATTACATTTTCTGCAATTATATCTATGGAATCACATGTAGGACCTGCTATAGTATATGGGATAAGTTTTCCAACATATTGATCTGAGTAATATTTTTTATCTACAGGGAAAAAGGCAAATTTTGCATGGTCATAAATAGTTCCCGAATAGCAACCATAAACACCATCATTTAAAAATAGCCAGTTAACCCCATCTCTTTGTTTTTTCCCAATAATCATGCTTATAAGAGTACCGGCTGCAGCGGATATAACTCTTCCTGGTTCTGCATAAAATTTAATGCCAGGAAAATCAAAAGAACGAATAACTTCCTGTAAAGATTTGAAAAATCCATCAAGATTATCTATACCGGTCGACTTTTCTGTATCTACAGGAAATCCTCCTCCGATATCTATTATTGAAAGCTCTATATCATAATCATCTTTAACTTTCTTGATAATAGACATACAATCATTTAAGCTTCTTCGATAGTTTTCTACAAGATAAGACTGTGTCCCAACATGGAAAGCAAGACCGGCGGGATTTAATCCAAGATCATATGCTTTTTTAATTAAATATGGGGCTTCTTCGACAGTGCATCCAAACTTTAAGGAAAGATCAGTTTGAACATCCTGTGAATATGTCTTAATCCTGAGTATTGCTTTTGGTGTGAAAGAATGGTTATGTTTTTTCTTGAAATTATATATTTTTTCAAGTTCAGCTTCATTATCATATGTATAACCATCTACTTTCTTTTTAAACATAAAATCAAGTGAATGTTCATTTTTTATAGGGTTTGCAAGAATCATCCTACTTCCAGGAATTTTCAGCCTTGAAAGAAGACTTATCTCACCCGCAGAAGCAACATCAAAGCAGACATTTTCGTCTTTCAACATATCGAGTATCCAGGTATCAGCATTAGATTTTATCGCATAATGTATGAAAATTTCTGGTACATATTTTCTAAAGTAATTAAGCGATTTTCTAATCTCAGATTCCTGTAAAATCAAAAAGGGAGTTGGGTGCTTTTTCATAAGATTTTCAAGGATTTCCCTTTTTTTCAAAATCCTGTTATTTTTGTCCTGAGCGACAATTTCAAGATAAGAAAGACTCGGCTTATACATTTTTTTAGTCCTACCTCCATAAAATAAAAATATTGATAAATCAATAAAAACTACCTATATTTTTTTGAATATCTGTCAATAAAAATTTTAGTTATTTTTTTAATTTTTTTTCAAAACCCTGACTTTATCAAGAATAAGATTAAAAATAAACTTTAATTTTAGTCTTGACTAATTTATTTAGTTTGATATAATTTTTTTAGGAATATCTAATAATATTTTTGAAGATTTATTTAATTTTAAGGATATAAATAATGTTTGAAAATGAGTATAATCTTTCTCCAGGACTTGAAGATTACCTTCTTACTGTCAATAAACTTATTAAAGAAAAAAAAACAGTTAGATTAAAGGATATCTCGACAAGTATAGGTGTTTCAAATGCTTCAGCAACTTCAGCCATTTCTCAACTTGTAGAAAGAGGTTATTTAAGTCATTCTCCCTATGAATATATTGATATAACACCACTTGGTGTTGCTTATGCCGAGCAGATCACTGAAAGAAGAAGAATAATAACAGAATTTTTTAAAAAATTTATAAATTTAAATGAAAATGAAATTGAGAAAATAGTCTGTAAAATTGAGCATTATCTTTCACCTTTTCTCTTAGATTTTCAAAAAATTTTAGAATTTTTTGAAAATAATGAAGAATGCTATGAAAAACTCGCTAAACATTTGAATTTCAAATTAAATGAAAATGAAAAGGTAAAAATAACCAATATTGAAAATTCTAATATTATATCACTTGCTTCAGCCTCAAAAGGAAAATATAGAATAAAATATTTTAGAGGTTATAGAATAGAATTAAGATTAAAGCAGATGGGGATTTTACCTGAAGATGAAATAGATGTCCTATCCAACCAGAGTGGGCAGGTTCTTATTGCAAAGGATACACTTAGAATTGGACTTGGTAGAGGTGCTGCCCATCATATAATGGTTGATAAAATAGA
>DAOOKC010000119.1:0-3779 GCA_035385485.1 Exilispira sp. | reverse complement strand
AAACAATATCAAGTATAAACAAAATTTACAATAAATATAATTATCTTATAGATCCTCATACTGCCGTTGGTTATAAGGCATATGAAGATTACCTAGCATTTTGTAAAGAATATTGCTGTAAAAATTTGGAAAATATAAAAACAGTTATTGTTTCAACTGCAAGTCCTTTTAAGTTTCCAAAAACATGTCTTGATGCTATTGGTGGTTTTTCTTTTGCTATCAATAGATTCAATGAGCTTGAACTTGCATTTTTATTGGCGCAGAAATCAGCTCTGAAAGTTCCAGAACCGATAGAAATTCTTAAAAATCAGCCAATTCTTCATAATATTTCGATTGAAAAAGAGGATGCAAAATCCTTTCTGCAAAATATATTGAATTAAAAAAATTAAATTAGAAAAATTTCTTTATAGAATTTATTATAATTCAGTGGATTTGAAAATAGATATAAATAAAAACGATATATATAAAAACTAAAATAAAAATAAAATATAAAAGACAAAAATTAAGAAAAAAATCAATATAAAAAATAAGATAAAAAATAAGATAAAAAATAAGATATAATAAATAAGATATAATAAATAAGATAAAGGCATTAAATGTGAAAATAATAGCTTCTGCAACAACTTCAAATATTGCAAGCGGTTTTGATGTCCTTGGTATTGCCCTTGATCTTTTCCTTGAAGTTGAAATTAAAGATGATTCAGATACTTTCAAAATTTATGGAACCAGTCAACAATATTGTAATGAAGATAATCTTATAGTAAAAGGGATTAAAAAGGTTTTTGAACAATATGATAAAAATTATTGGAATAAAATAAAAAATAATATTTCAATTAAATTAAAAAGCGATATTCCGATTGCAAGAGGGCTTGGAAGTAGTGCAGCCTGTATTGCAACTGGTCTTGTTTTTGCAAATGAATACCTTTATGAAAAGCAGAATGTAAAAAGATTAAGTAAAAATGAACTTGTAAGACTTGGAACAGAACTGGAAGGACATCCTGATAATATTTCAGCAGCTATTTTAGGTGGAATGACAGCTTCATCTATTGATAAGGAAAAAAAATTAGTATATTCACAAAAGATTTTAATAGATTATGATTTTCTAAAAAAATTTGATTTTTATGTTTTAATACCCGATTTTGAAGTTAAAACAGAAATGGCAAGAAAACTCTTGCCTTCCACAGTAGAATTTAAGGATGCTGTTTTTAATCTTTCAAGATTGGCTTTACTTTTTACTGCTTTGATTAATAAAGATGAAGATCTTTTTGCTATCAGTTTTGATGATAGACTTCATCAAAGGTATAGGAGTAAACTTATTTATAAATATGATGAAGTTATAAATTATACAAAAGAATCTGGAGCTATCGCAAGCTTTATAAGTGGTTCTGGATCAAGTATAGTCTCAATAGTCAAAAAAAGTAAAATCAAAGATGAAGATAAATGTATAATCAAAGATAAATACAAAAGTAAAAGTGAAGTTATAGATAAATATAAAGATAAAGATAAAAATAAAAGTAAAGATGAAGTTGAATTTAATGATTTTGAAGAAAAATTAAGAGAAAAACTTAAAAATATTGAGGAAAAATATAATAGGATCTGGCAGATAAAAAATGTTAGAATAAATCTTGAAGGTGTAAGGGTAATTTAAATCAAAAAAAAATTAAATAAATAGTTTTCCTATCGAATATGCTATAAAAGATGCGGCATAAGCAAGAGCTAATTGATAAATTATGGCGATCCACATCCATTTTTTACCTGCTTCTTTTCTTATTGTAGCGACAGTTGCAATGCAGGGAACATATAAAAGAGTGAAGATTAAAAAAGCATAGGCTGATGCGGGGTTAAAAAAGGCTATCAGAGATTGTGGGAAATTAATTGTATTAACAGCTGGAATTAATGTGGCAAGAGAACCAACCACCAACTCTTTTCCGATAAATCCAAATATTAAAGAGACAAAAACCTGCCAGTAACCGAAACCAAGTGGCTTAAGAATTGGGGAAAAGATACCCGCAATTCTTCCAATAATACTTTTATCACTACCATAATTTGTATTATCCGGAAAATATGCGAGTAAAAAAAGGATAATTGAAGCTATAACTATATAATTAATGATTCTTTTAATAAAATCCAATACTCTTATTGACATTGAACGAATTGCATTTTTTAGGGATGGTATTCTATATGGTGGAAGATCTATTAAAAGAGTTACTTCATCATATTTGAAAAATAGTTTTTTGAATAACCTGCCTATAAGAATAGCTAAAATAAATCCTATTAAATATAAAGAAAAAACAACAACAGCCTGATTTTTTGGAAAAAATATTGAGACAAAAAGAAGATATATTGGAAGTCTTGCTGAACAGGAGATAAGAGGAGATATAAGTGTTGTAATAATCCTATCTTTTGGTGTTTCAAGTGTTCTTGCTGCCATTATAGCCGGAACATTACAACCAAAACCAAGTATAAGAGGAATAAATGATTTTCCGTGAAGACCCGCAATATGCATCAACTTATCTGACATAAATGATGCTCTTGCCATATAGCCCGAGTCTTCCAGAAGTGCGATTAAAAAGAATAGAATCGCTATAACCGGTATAAAGGATCCAACAGCTGCAAGAGGAGGGATTAAACCTTTTAATAGCAATTCTTTGAAAAAGATTAAAACATTATTTTTAATATCTATATTTTCCAGCATACCTGAAAGCAGGTCAAAGCCTTTTGTTATAATGTTAGAAAAAGGTTTGCTGAAAGAAAATGTCAGTTGAAAAAGTAAAAATAAGGCAATAAAAAAAACAATAAGACCCCAGAATCTTGATGTTAATATTCTATCTATTGAATCAGATAGGGTAAATCTTGTTTTTCCAGTTTCTTTCTTCTTTGAAATCTCATTTGTAATGGCCTTTGCCTTACTGTATCTAAAATCAAGTAAAATATTTATAGGATCCTGCTTATATATCCTTGTAAGAGTGGATGCTCCTTCCTTTGCCAGTGCTGAAATATATAACTTTTGTTCGACTGTTAAAGGTAAAAAATCATAGATATATGAATCCATACAGAGTAAAAGTATAGAACTATACCAGATTTTATTTTCAGGAAAATCTTTCAAAAATTCTTTTAGTTTATTGTATATAATATTTACCTGTTGCCAGAATTCTTCGGGCATTACTTCATCGTTAGAAAATTTATTTTCAAAAGAATTTTTTTCATTAGTTAATGTTTTATCTATAGTTTCAATAAGTTTTTCAATCCCTATTCCTTTAAGGGCACTTATTAAGACTGGTTCAAATGGAACAAATTGCTTTGCTTTTTCAGGGTATATTGTTATCCCATAATCTTCAAGCTCATCACACATATTTATTGCAAGTATTATCGGTACCTTTATATCCAGTAAAGATAGAGCAAGGATTAAACTTCTTTCAAGCATTGTCCCATCGACAATGGTCAAAATAGCATCTACATCTTCTTCTATTAAAAATCTTTTTGCTATTGTTTCATCTAGTGAATCTGAAAAAAAGCCCCATAACCCAGGAAGATCAACTATGGTAATGTTAAAATTTTCGGTTGTAAATTTTCCTTCAATTCTTTCAACAGTTACGCCCGACCAATTCCCGGTTTTTTGATTTGAACCTGTTAAAAGATTGAAAAGAGTAGTTTTTCCAGAATTTGGATTTCCTATAATTGCAATCTTTTTGTTTAATTTTTCCTTCATTTTAGTTTAAACCTTATTTATCTTAATTTATCTTAATTTATCTTTATTTATAATTCTTTTTTTTCATTCT
>DAOOKC010000118.1:0-3866 GCA_035385485.1 Exilispira sp. | reverse complement strand
CTTTAGAGATAAGTCTACAATCATTTAAATAATCTAAGTTAACAACTGTATCTATTGTTAGTTTTTTATCACTTTTTATCTCTGGCTTTACTATATCCAAAAATTCAATATTTGCAGCAAATTCAGTTATACCCAAATACGGAGGATAAATAATTTTTTTATTCTTAACCGCATCAGAAACTCTTTCAAAAATTTCATTTTCTGTATGATAAAAATATACTCTATATCTAATTAAATCATTAATATTTTGTGGTATTAAAATTTCAAGCGGAATTTGTGTATGTTGACCTTTACTTAAATTTAACTCAGATAATTTTTCAGCCCAGACGTAATTTATGGTTTGGGTTATTTTTTTAATATTTGATTTTATTGAAATTCCTACATAAGCTTTATCTTTTGAGAAAATTTCGTAATAACTATCTCTCTCTTTTCCTATTAATCCAGCAATCAATCCTGTAATAGAGGTTCTTGGTGGAAAATAGTAAGTTAATGATGAAGAATTTGTATAATATTTTCTAAAATGAGCCATTTTTCCTAATAAATCAAAAATTAAAATCTCCAAATTTACCTCCTAATCTTATAAAACAATTACTCTATCAAAATCTTTTTTAATTATATCTTTAAAAGAACCTCCTTTTATATTTAATTCCTTATCTTCAAAAACAAATAGTTTTTCAATTTTTTCTTTATTTTCAATAATTAAGTTTTTCAATAGATTAAAATCAATTTCAAAATCTGAAACATCTCTTAATCCTTCTTCTTTATCAATTTTTACAAAGTCTCTTAAATCTCCAAAAAATGTCTCTGAGTTTTTATATTCTATCCTCATATAAAATCTCGGAGTTTGCCCTATTTTACTTCTTGTTGAAGCAATTTTTGGTATTGAATTTATTAAAGCTTTATCAAAAAGATCAACATCTTCAAATGTTAAATTTGTCCATCTTGCTCTATATCCACTTATAATGCCATAAAAGGAAATAATTGAATAATATACTCTCCAATCTTTACCAAAGGTTCCATATTCACCCTTTTCTTCTTTGCCAGAAAATGTAGATGTTATAGAACTTGACTCAACTATATCAACCTTATTTAAAGAATAGCCCCAGTTAAACTGAATTGGTCCTATAAAATTAGTAGCAGCCCCTTTTTCACCCTCTTGTGCTTTAATTGGCATTGTTGCACCAAAAAATCTAACATCTACTAATTTTGAAAGTAAAAAATCAATATCACTTTTTTCTAATTTATCTATTTTCACGCTTTTATTCTCTTTTTCAAAAAATTTCTTTAATCTTTCAGTTGCTGAAACTGATTTTCCTTCTATTTTTGCAACAAATACATCATATCCTATACTTTCTAAATAATCTCTAATATACCTCTTAAGTCTTACATCACTAACTAAATTTTTTCTTGTCTCATAATCCATTCTTGGTTTGTTTTCATCATCTGGGTCGCCATTTGGATTACAAAGTTTTGCATCATAAATAAATAAAATTTCTGAGTTTTTTGAATAAATTTCACTCATTTTTTACCTCCTTTTTTCCATAGCTTATTAATTTATATGTATTAAAAGCATAACCTGATAAAATATAATAAACATTATCAATATCTGATAATCTCCAATTTTTTATATTTTTATCAAAAAGCATTTTCATTACCGAAAAATTAACTTCGTTAAAGTGTCTTACTTTATATTGATCGAGTTTTTCAAAGACTTCATTAATAAGAATCATAATTTTTTTAGGATTCATACCATGAAAATTTATTTTTTCTAAGATAGGTTTTTTTTCTGATTCTGGTGTTTTTTGTTGATTTCCAACTTCTGCAATTAAATAACCAAGAAGAAAAAGAGCAGCTTCATCTTCAGAAAAGTTCATCTCTGAAAAATAATTTTTAAAATCATCTTTTAAAGGCAAACTCTCTAAATTTTCTATCATTTTTTTACCTCCATCTAAAATATTTAAAATTTTTATCATTTTTATGAGAAGATTTGTTTTTAAGATTGAATAAATCATCTCAATATCAATATTATTTGGTTTTTTTATTTGTGTTAATTTATAAAATTTTTTAAATCTATAAACCTTTATAAGATCTACAAAATTTCTTATTAAAAATTCTAACTTTATCTTCTTACCTAAAAAAAGTGATTCATAAAAATCTAATATCTTTTTGTTATCAAGAGCTCTATTTTTATCATCTAATCTAACTGGGAAAAGATAATACATTTGATCTAAAGTTAATATCCACCTCTCTTTACCCAAAATTTTTTCTCCAATTTTATTAATTTCATCAATAGCATTATAAATTTCATCTCTTCTTTTGGAAGGTATATCTTTTATTAACTTTTTAATTTTAAATGACGCTTGATCCCTTTCATAAAAAAGAAGGTTTATATTTATGTAGTTTTTATTATCTAAATATTTTTTATACTTTTCTAAATCCTTTTTTATTCTTTCTTCAAAACTTAAGAAATCATCAATTGTTAAGATTGAGTTGAAATCATATTTTGTATAATCTATAAAATCAAATGCTGAAGATTTGTCCTTTAATTCAAAAATAAATGAAGGAATAAGATAAACTCTGTTTCCAGCTAAATAGAAGTTTAAATTTGATTTTAAATTATTCGAACCAACAATTAAATATTTGTAACAATCTTGGCATAAACTGAAATTTTTTTTAAAGTTTTTTCTATCCAAATCTGAAGCAAATATGATTAATTTGGTTATATAATATTTATCTATAAGATTTGTCGTGTCTGATGTTACCATAGTCTTTCTTCCACAAACATGGCAAATTCCTTCAAACGACTCTCCTTCTGAAAAAGGTTCGTTTATGAATTTATTTTCTAAATAGTCTATATATTCATTAAATTCAGATGGTTTTTTGTTATCTATTTCAATTGAATAGAGTAAAATGTAATCCTTTTTTATCCCTAAATTATTTTGCTTTATTAATTCAAAAAATTTCTCAATTATTAATTTAGTAAATTTTTTATTATCATTTATATTTTCGTATGTATTAATAATTTCATCTCTGTCAAATTTTGAATTTTCAATTTTTGATAAATCTAAAAAATAGAATTTATTATCAATTTTAATAAAGAATTTATCTATTATTTTTTCTAATTTATTTTTTAATTCACTGTTTTCTATAGCCCTATATAGATTTGGAATAGAATTTGTAACTAAATACTCTAAATTATCTGTAGTTAATCTATCTTGTGGATTACTTCCTGAAGCATTCCCTACCCATAGATAATTTTTTAATGTGTCTTCATCAATCTCTTTATAAAAAGGCATTTTTATAACATCTTCATCTAAATTGAAACTTAATATTAAAATTAAATTTTCTTCTCTTTTCTTCTTTTTAATATCCTTTATCATATTATAAATAAATCTTGTTTTCCCTTTAATTAAAACAGCTTCTCCTAATTCTTTTATTGCTTCAAGCATTCTTACCTCCTTTCCATGATTCCCACATACCAAAACCTTCTGAATTTTTATCTCCCAAGCCCGCATCATAAGTTGACATAATTAACTCCCTTGAACCATTAAGTTTAAATATACCAGTATATCCTTCAATTGGAGTTCCTTTAAAAATAATAACTGAAAGATTCTTTTTAACCGAAAATCTATATGGTTCAATCTTGAGATTTAGTTTATCAGGTTCATTTTCATAAATTAGAGAATATTTCTTTTTAGCATTTCTTTCTATAAGAGAAGAAAAATCTTTTTCATTTGGTTTATAGTAATAAGTTATATTTTTACCTTCTGGGTTTTTAAGAGTTGAATGAATTGTAACTGGAGATAACATCCTTATAATAACCTCTTCTTCTATTCTTGGTGTAGTTACAACCTCAATTCTTGAAA
>DAOOKC010000117.1:0-4179 GCA_035385485.1 Exilispira sp. | reverse complement strand
AGCAATTACTTTTTAAATTAAAATCAAGCAGCTGTCTTATCAATGAAATTGAAATAGCTGCTGAACCAGAACAGAATTCGCAAAATTGTATTTTATCTGATCCATTTTTATATCTATTTTGAATTTCATATTTATATTCTTCACATAAAATTCCATCTTTTAATTCTTCTATTAATTTTTCTTTTAAGTTAAGCAATATGTCATATCCTATCGATAAGATTCCATATTCCATTTTCATATCATAACCGATCTGCTTGCTTATTAAATCATATAAAGTTAAATTTTTTATTTTTTCAAATTTTTGAATTTCTCTCTTTATTTTAATAATTGAAAAAAGTATTCCTGCATCAACGAGAATTTCACTTTCAGGTCTTGGAATTAAAACACCTTTTTTAATTTTAAATTCATATTCATAAAAATACTTTGATTTAGTAATATAAGCTATTGGCCAATAATTTATTCGTTTTATTATATCTATAAAAAAAGGTAAAATCTTGAAAATATCCATTGATAATCTTTTACTATTTCCAGAAATATTAGCTATAATAACTGCAGTTTGGAGTGAATCTTTGGAATATTTTTTGTATATTAAAGCTAAATCAAGAAATGGGGTATTTGAAACTTTAGATAATCTTGATAGAATAATATTGATTAAATTTGAACTTAAATTTATTTTCACATCTAATCTATTAAAAATCTGCTTGAGCTAGAAGTCTTTCTTTTTCATCCATAATAAGAGCATCGATCATTTCCTGAATATCACCATCCATAAATTGATCAAGTTTATAAACTGTAAAATTAATTCTATGATCTGTAACTCTTGATTGAGGAAAGTTATATGTCCTTATTTTGTCTGAACGATCTCCTGTTTTTATCATTGCTTTTCTTTCTGCTGAAAGGTTTTTGTTTTTTTCTTCTTCAGCAAGTTCATAAAGTCGGGATCTTAGAACCTTCATGGCTTTATCTTTGTTTTTCATCTGGGATTTTTCGTCCTGGCATGCTACAGAAATACCTGTTGGAATATGGGTGATTCTGACTGCTGATTCAGTTTTATTTACATGCTGCCCACCATGACCCGAAGCCCTATATACATCTATTCTTAAATCTTTTGGATCGATTTCAACTTCTGTCTCTTCAACTTCAGGAAGAACAACAACAGAAACTGCTGAAGTATGAATTCTACCCTGAGCCTCAGTTTCTGGAACTCTTTGAACCCTATGCACTCCTGCCTCATATTTTAAAAATGAATAGACATTTTCACCCGAGATTGAGAAAATTATCTCCTTAAAACCCGCCATATCGCTTTCTGAAATAGACAGAACTTCAAGTTTCCATTTCCTTCTTTCTGCATACCTACTATACATTCTAAAAAGATCTGCTGCAAAAAGGGCTGCTTCTTCTCCACCTGTTCCTGCTCTAATCTCCATAATTACGTCTCTTGAAGAGTTTTCATCTTTAGGTAAAAGTAGATATTTTATATCAGCTGTAAGCTTTTCAATATTTTCATTTGCAATTTTCATCTCATCATTCGCAAATTTTTTAAGTTCATCATCATCACTTGTTTGAATTATCTCTTTTGCTTCTTCTAGTTGAGATAAATATTTTTTATATTCTTTAATTTTTTCTACAACTTCTTCCATGGAAGATTTTTTCTTACTAAGTTCTTTAAATATATTTCTATCATTTATTACTTCAGGTAAAAGTAACTTTTGTTCAAGTTCATTATAAGTTTTTAATATCCCTTCTATTTTTTCATTGAAATTATTCATACGCTATTCCTTAAATTATTTTTTTATTTTATTTTATTAAATTTATATTATTTCGCATTTTATTAATTTTATTATTTCTTAATTTATTCCTACATTATTTTATTTTCTTTATTTTATTTTCTTAATCTTATAATTTTATATTATTTTTATCTTCTTTAATTTTCAACTTATTAATTAAAAGTTTATTTTTTCATATTATATAAAAGACTGTATATTTTGTTTTTTAACAAACTTATTTAATAAAATTTTTTGATTATACTTAATAAAACAGCTTATATTCCAAAAATACCCCCGAGACGACTTGAACGTCCGACCCGCAGTTTAGGAAACTGCCGCTCTATCCTGCTGAGCTACGGGGGCATGATTATTAAGAATAAATTAAAAGGTGAAAATTATTCGAAAATTATTTAATAGAAATGACAAATCATAAAACAAAAATAATTATCCTTACATAAAAAAAATACCTATTTAGCTTTTTATGTCAATAAAATTTCTAATATTGACCAAGAAGATTCATCTTTCTTGCTTTTTTTAACAATAACCTGAATATTAAAATCCCTAAAATTAAGTAAAAAATACTTATCGCCAAAAGAAAAGGATACCACCACAGAGGGAAAGTACCATGGTTATTTATAAGATGCTGAATCGATGATGCACCAGCTGCGAAAGGTAAAAATGACATTAATCCGAAAGGATATCCATCAACCGCTACAAATACAATTATTACAAATTGCATTAATGCTAAAAATGATGATATTTTTTTAAATATCAATGCTATTCCTCCAAAAATAAAACCAAGTCCCCACATCGAAGGAATTGATAGAAAAAATATTATTAGAAAATGTAAAACATTGAAAGTAAAATATCTGCCCGTAGTTATCATTGTCAAAAGAAGTATCAATGTTGAAAAAATAAGGCTAAATATGGTATCATAAAAAACCCTGAAGAAAAAGACCTTTTCAAGACCAAGAGAGCTCATGTACATCTGCTCAAATGTTCCTCTTTGCATCTCATCATAGACAAGATATGATGTCCCCTGAAATCCTATTAAGGCAAGCATCCACATCATATAACCGATAATTACAGCATCCAGTCTATTAGTTGAAATGGCTGGTCCTGATATAAACTTTATTCCAAAAAAATAGACAAGAAATATTATATAAATCACTAAAAGACTTGATATTGTATTGAAAAAATATCTTTTTATTTCAAACCAATATTTCATCCCTTCAGCTATAAAAAGATTAACTAATCTTGGTTTATTTTTCATCTTTAACTCCATTTTTATGAATTATTTCTAGAAATACATCTTCAAAATCATCATTTTCTATTTCAATAGATTTTATGATCTGTTTTTTTATAGCTAATATAGAGAAAATATCATAAAGGAAAGAATCATCATCAATAGTAAGATAGATAATAAAATCATCTTTATCTTTTTCAAACCTTACTACATAGGACTCTTTTAACTTTTCCTTTTGAATATTATCAAGATCTTCACTTAAAATTATCTTATATACTTTTTTTATAAAAAATTTTTTTAAATTATTGATAGTATCTTTTATAATTATTTTCCCATCTTTAATAATAGCTACTTTTTCACATACATTCTCAACAAATCGCATATCATGTGAAGTAATTAATATAAATGCATCTTTCTCTTTTGCTATTTTTTTTATCCAGACCTGCATCTGCCTTGAAGTTTCGACATCAAGTCCTAAAGTTGGTTCATCAAGAAGAATTATTTTAGGATCTGTTATAAAAGCACATGCAACTGCAACTTTTTGTTGCATGCCTTTTGAAAACTCTCTAACCTGTTTATTTCTAACATCTTTAAGGTCAAGTGTTTCTAAAAAATATTCTATATTTGACCTAACATCTTTTTTGGATAATCCCTTTAAACCTGCAAAATATATCATATTTTCTTCTGGTGTAAGTCTCCAGTAAATATTCCTTGAACCTTCCAAAACAGCTCCTATTCTTTGCTTGACTAGATTTTGATGTTTTTTATTGTCATAACCATCTACTATTATAGTGCCACTGTCATAATATATAATTGTAGCTATTGATTTAACTGTTGTGGTTTTACCTGAACCATTTGGTCCTAAAATACCAAATATTTCTCCTTTATTACCTTCAAAAGAAATGTTATTAACTGCTTTTATCGTTTTAGTCTTAGCTCTGTATGTTTTACAGAGATTTTCAACTTTCAAAATTGGTTCTTTCGTATTTTCCATAAAAAATTTCCTTATAAATTAAACCTATAAATTTAATTTTTTTTAATTAAATTTTAATTTAAAAGAATGACTTTATAAACAAAGTTCTTTAATTTGACTATTTTTTTATTTTTAATTAAATTAATTTTATAATTTTTTCACTTGAAATATTAAAAAGGGGAAAAAATGAGAAA
>DAOOKC010000116.1:0-4203 GCA_035385485.1 Exilispira sp. | reverse complement strand
CCACTTCCTCCGCCAATTTCAAGAAACTTTCGACCTTCATACTCCTGTAAAATATTATAAATTTTTTTAATATAGTTTTTATCAATAAGGAAGTTTTGAGATTTTAATTTGTTAAACCAGATATTATCCTTTTTAAGTAATTCCTTTAGAAATGAAACTTTATGAAATGGATAGCTTGATAATATATATTCTTCCAAATTTTTTCCTTTAATCTTTACACAAAATTAAAAAGTTATAAAATTTTTATCGAAAAGAATAGTTGGGAGTAAAAGTGGTACAAAACATTAATAAAGATCTTTTTAATAATACAAGGCAAATAAAAGATAATGAACATGAAGTTTTTTTCAACTTTTTTAAAGATAAAAAAAAGATTGCTCTAATATCTCACAAAGATCCCGATGGTGATGCTATTGCCAGTCTTGCATCAATCTATTTTTTTTGTTCAATTAAAGATATTTTTTCAGATATTTTTTTATTTAATATGCCCCCTTTCCAAGGTTATAATAAATGGAATTTAAGATTACAAAATATTTCTAGCTTCAATCAAAATCAATATGAAGCAGTGGTTTTTGTAGATACTCCTTCTTTTATAAGAGGAGGATTTAAAAAAGATTTTAATCTACAAATCCCATCATTATGTATTGACCATCATATAGATAATCAATTTTTTTGTAAATATAATATTGTTGCACCGAACTTTTGTTCCACGACTGAAATAATTTACATGCTTTTAGAACATCCTTATTTTCTTTCTTTTATAAATGACAATTTGAATAATAATACAATTAATAATAAAGTTCATAATCTTTATGAAAGTTTACTTATGGGAATATTATTTGATACATATTATTTTAATACCGAAAATGTAGATTCTATTTTACTTAAAAGAGTTTCTGAACTTCAAGAGAAAACAAATAGCATACATAACTTGAAAAACTGTCTTTTCAAAAACCAGAACCCGGCAATTTACAAGTTTTGGGGCTATATCTTATCAAATATATCTTTATATTATGATGAAAGACTTGTTATAGCAAAAGCAAATAGAGATTTATTTTTAAAATTTCATGACCAATATCCCGATTTTTCAGATAGTGTTGCAACAGAAGGATTTGTTAATCATCTGATGAACTTAAGAAACGCCAATCTAGTTCTATTTATTAGAGAACATGAAAATGAAGTAAAAGTTTCTATAAGGAGTAATCTAAAAATTGCTTCAAATCTTGCAAATATATTTGGGGGTGGCGGTCATCCAAATGCAGCTGCATTCACAATTGAAAAAGAAAATGATTTTGATATAGAAGAACTTGAAAAACAAATTATAAAAGTTATAGAAAGAGAAAGATATTTCGAATAATATATTATTAAATTTAGTAACTTAATTAAATATAAAATTTAAAGGTTTTATAAAATTTGAAATTATTCTATAAATTAAATATAAAAGTTAAAAATAATTCAAGTAGGTTAAATAATAGTTAAATATAAAAACTAAAAGTAATTAAAAGAGGTTAAATAATGATTAATTATAAAGGCTAAAAATAATTAATGCTGGTTTTATAATAATTAAATATAAAAGTAAATATAAATAGTTTGATATATATAAGGATGTCTTAATGATTTCAAATGAACTTAATAATAAAGATTATTTTTCTCATGCCACTGAACTTCTTTACACATTAACTGTTGGTGAAATAATGGAAAAAAATGTAATCACCGTTAGTGAAATTACTTTAATTAAAGATACGATGGATGTTTTTAAAAAATTTCATATCACGGGCTGTCCTGTTGTAAATTCAGAAAATATATTGGTTGGAATTATTTCTATGTCAGATATTTTAGATGCTTTATACCAGAATAAACCATTAGATTTAGTTAAAAATTGGATGACAACCAATGTTTATACTATTCATCCCGAAGTCAATATTGTTAAAGCACTTGATCTTATTTCAACAAAATCTGTGGGAAGAATACCTGTCATAGATTATTCAAGAAAAGTTATAGGGATAATCACAAATGGAATAATATTAAAAAGCTTGCTTTTAAGAGTTGAAAAATTTAGCGAGGCGACAGAAAAAGAAGCAATAAAACTTGCCTCTGCATTAAATCTTGATGAAATAAGAATAGATCAACCAATTAAATTTAAATGGGAACTACAACAAAATGATTTTGAAAATGCGGGAAAACTTTCATCAGAATTAAAAAAGATTCTTGCTAAAATGAATATAGATAGAATAATAGTTAGAAGAATTTCAATCGCAACATATGAAGCTGAAATAAATATTTTAATCCATAGTGTTGGTGGTTATGCGCTTATAGATATAAATTCAGAAAGAATACATGAAGAATTTATTGATTTTGGGCCAGGTATACCCGATATTGAAAAAGCAATGGAAGAAGGATATTCCACAGCAAGTCAGCTGGCAAGAGATCTTGGTTTTGGTGCGGGTATGGGTTTGCCTAATATAAAAAAATCTGTAGATATTTTTAATTTAAAATCATCAAAAGAGGAAGGAACAAAACTAATATTTGAAGTTTACTTTGATAAAAAGCATTAAAAAATTATATGATGGTTAAAAAAAGTTTTTTAGATAATTCTAAAATTTTTTCTCAATATGTTGATTATCTTTTTGGTGAAAAAAATTTTACAATAAATACAATAAATTCTTATAAACATGATATTAATAAATTTTTAACTGATGTTAGTAAAAATTACTTAGAGATTGATGAAGAAGATATAATCTTTTTCCTTTATTCCATTCAAAAAAATGAGACAGCTGATTCGACCATAGCAAGGTATTATTCAAGTCTTAGTAGTTTCTTTGAATTTTTAATATTAAAAAATTTTAGGAAAGACAATCCAATATCATTAATCGATTATCCAAAAATTTCAAAAAGATTGCCTGATTATTTAACTTTAGAGGAAGTAAAAGATCTTTTCGATGCTATTGAAAAAGCAAATATAGATGAATTTACCAAAAAAAGAGATCTTGCAATGTTTGAAATACTTTATTCATGTGGTTTAAGAGTAAGTGAATGTTCGCAGTTAAAATTTAATCAGATTAACTTTGAAGAAAAATTCTTGATAATCTATGGTAAAGGAAGAAAGGAAAGATTTGTCCCATTCGGAAAAGAAGCATATAACAAGCTAAAAGAATATATAAACCTTAGAAACCTTAATATTAATATAAAATCTCCATATCTTTTTATTTCTAGAGTTAAAAAACCAATATCAAGGGTGGCAATCTGGAAAAGATTAAAAATATATGGAAAACTTGCAAATATTCAAAAAGAGATATATCCACATATATTAAGACATTCTTTTGCTACTCATCTTATAATGAATGGTGCCGATCTTAGATTTATTCAAGAACTTTTAGGACATAGTTCTATTGTTACAACAGAAATTTATACTCAAATAGATTTCACCCATTTGAAAAAAATGTACGATGAATATATTTTCAATCTTGATTTATAAGTTTAAATTTTTTATTTTCCTCTTCAATTAAATTAAAAAGCATTTGAAGGTTATCTGCTTTCAAAATAGGCTTATTTCTTTTATCATCTAAAATTTTGCCTGCATAATCTTTACTTATTCCATCTATCCATCCACATGCTATTATTGGTTTATTATATTGCCATGCAAAGGTTAATTCTGATAATGTTCCACTTTTCCCTCCAATGATGACAACAACATCAGCACTTGCAACTGTTATACAATTTCTTGCAAATCCTATAGTCGTGGGTATAACTATTGAACTATATATATTTGCTTCATCTAAAAATGAATCTGGAAGTATTGCAACCGCTATTCCACCAGAATCATTGGCTCCTTTTGAGCTAGCCTCCATGACACCACTTCTACCGCCATTTATGAGAATCCAGCCATTTTTAGCTATAAAAGATCCTACTTTATAAGCTGTATCGTATTCTATTGAAGATGCTTCATTACTACCAATAACGGTAACTTGAAATTTTCTTGCATTTTTCATATATAATGACCTTATTGCAAAACTTATTTAAGATAAATTATATCAATTTATCTACTTCAAAATTATTTTGATTTTATCTTTTTTTATTTATCTTATTGGTTTTGACCTTTTTTATTTATTAATTTTTTGTTTTATCTTTACATTATTCTTTTTATCTTTAGCTTTTTTTTTTTAACCTTTTTTTTTACAAATATTGCTTTCTGATTTCCCTAATTCT
>DAOOKC010000115.1:0-4249 GCA_035385485.1 Exilispira sp. | reverse complement strand
AGAGGAAATATAATATTTTTGTTTCTATCTCTTCATTTTTGATGGCTATTTACTATTCTCAACTTTTTATTGAAGTAGCTCCAATTAAATACCTTTTTTTTATTAAATTATGTTTTTCATCTTCATATCTTGCTGTATGCTTGTTGATTTTTTATTTTCAAAACTTTTTTAATATTCATGATAAAAGTAAATTAAGATATGTAATTTTTATATTATTTTTATCTTTTATTATTTTTTTATTTTCAATTAAAACACTTGCAAAGACTGAAATAATAAATGATAGTTTTTTACAATCGATAGTATTGGGTATAAGTTTTATATATATGCTTTATGTTGGAATATATGCAATAATTAAAGGGAAAAAATATAGTTTAATTCTTTCTCTTGGGCTTTGTTCGTTAATATTCTTCGCTTTAAGAGATATTGTAATAGCAGCAGCAGGGATTAAGCCAAAGTTCTGGACTTCATCAATTGGTATGGTGATTTTTGTGTCCACAATATTATTTAGTTCAGCTTCAACCCAGGTCGATATTGAAAAAAAATTAAATGGTATGACTTTAGCACTTATAGAAGAAAAAGGATCATTTGCTAAGAAAGTAAAGGAAAAAACAGGCGAAAATTTAGTAATGTTACAGGATGTGAAAAAATCTATTATTGAACATTCTGAAAAGTTAGCTAGCAAATCTAAAGAATTGGCTGTATCTGTCGAAGAGATTTCATCAACTTTGGAACAGCTTTCTGCTTCAATAAATACGATAGCTCAAAATGCCAGTGATACTGCTAAAGAAGTTGAACAGATAGTTGAAAAAGTTGAATTTGGAACTAAATCTATGGAAGAAAATATTGCTTCTTCAGAAGAATTAGTATCAATAACAAGTACAATTAAAAATTTTACTACAATGATTCATGATATTACAGACCAAACTTCGCTTCTTGCCTTGAATGCTTCAATTGAAGCTGCACATGCAGGAGAACTTGGGAAAGGATTTACAATAGTTGCTAAAGAAATAAAAAAACTTTCGGAAAGGTCGCTTGACGCAGCTAAAGAAATAGAAGGAACAATTGAAATGGCCAATCAGAAAATTTTCCTTACATATGAGAAAAGTAGAAATGCAGGTGAGATATTTAATGTAATAAGAAATCAGATACAAATACTATCTGAAACCTTTTATAGGATAACAGATGCAACAAGAGAGCAGGCAAAAGGTTCAGACGAGGTTGTTAACACATTAGCTGAAATATCATCAATTTCTGAGACTACAGTTGCAATATCTGATGAACTGGTTCAGATTTCTCATACTCTATCTAAAATCTCTGAAGCTTTGCTATCTTTAAATGAATAAATGTTAAATTACTAAAAAAATTTATTTATATAGAAAAAACTTAAAAATGCATTATATTTTAACTAAATAAAGTAATTAAATTAAGTAGATACTAATAATAAATATAAATTATTTTTAATAAAAAACTTTTACTTTCAAAAAAAGTGATTGCTTTTAATCAAGGAAAATTTTAATGATTCTTATTAATAAAAGATATGAAATCATACGATTTTTGGGAAGTGGAAATTATGGTCTTACATATTTAGTATATGATAAAAAAAATAGAAATGAAATTGCATTAAAAATTTCAGATATAAATGCTTCTTCAAAAAAAGTTGTATCACAGTTGATTCAGCAATTCTATATCTTAAAACAGATAAATAATCCATTTATAATAAGACCATATGTTCTTGAGAAAATATTTAATATAGATAATAGTCCATTTGAAAGGGATATATGGTTTTATACTATGCCTTATATTTCTAATTCTGTTTCAATTGATTTATATTTAAAAGAAAATATAGATAAACCAGAAAAGATTTTTTCATTATGCTCAAAATTAATTTATGCTATAAACTTTTTACATAATTTTGATATAAGCCATAACGATATACAAAAGCAAAATGTACTTATAAATGAATATGGAAATCCAGTTTTATTAGATATTTTTCCTGTAAGAATAAGTTCCCATCAGTATTATGAAGATAATAAGCAATTATTTAAACTTATAAAAGAATCTTTATTAGATGTAAGACAAGAAATACCAGAAATTATAGATGATTTTTTTAATTATTCATTTGAAAATCAATATGATTATAATTTAATGAAAAAGTGGCTTTACGAAAAAGCAAATATTAGAAATCAGCACCTCTATTTTTTCAATAATGATAAAATAACTTCTGTTAGTTTTTTAAATTTGCAAAAAGATTTTGAGAAAATAAAAGAAAAACTATCATCTAAAAATATTATTTTATGGGAAGACAGCGATTCTTTTGATTCATTAAAAGATAATTTTCATGCGTTTTTGAAGGTTAAAGTTCAAAATGTGGTTTTCATAAAAACAATAGAAGATTTTTTTGAGTACCTTTCTTTTAAATCGGGTCAAAATATAACTAATATTAGTGAAGCGGAAATTTATCTTAAAAGTAGTTTTTTTCAGGATTCTTTATATTTATTATTTGATAATTATCTACATCTTACACAGAAGGAAAAAAATTTTTATCTTAATTTATCTAATTATTATAGAGAAAAAATATATCTAATAAGATTTGAATTATTCGAAAATGAAAAAGATAAAGATTGGTTATATCATAGAATTTATTTAGATGATAACAGGATATCTTCAGCATTAAATGTAGCTTTTAACTGGTATCGATTTGATTTTTCTCAACTTGGTTTTAATTTTTCAGTTTCAACTCTTTTTAATTTTCTTCTATTTATAAAATCCAATCAAAATTATATTAAAGCAAATGATAATCAAATTCTATTAACTAAAAAACAGATTGATAATTTAAAAGAAAATTATTTTAATTATATTTTTGAAAAATATAAACTATCTGAATTAACTGAGGAAGAAAATTTAGGTATTATTATATTTTTAACTTTTTCAAAACCAGTTCCAACAAAAATATTATATTCAATTGAAAAATTTAAGATTAAAAAATCAGTTTATCTTTCTTTACTAAATAAAAATATTTTAAAATATCATAAGGCTACAGATTCACTTGGGATTAATGAAAATATTATTTCAGAAATGCTTAGAAAAAAATTAATTAAAAGAAATAAAACTAAGTATCTTGATTTTCAGAATTATCTTTATGAAAATTGGGGTAGTTCTATTGATGATAAAAAAAATTATATAAAAAATCTTAAACTATTGAAATCAGAAAAGCTTTTAGAAGAAGTTTTATTATTTTATAAAAATTTTTCTATTTTCACATATTATCCAGATTATTCTGAAGTTTATGACTTAATTTTTAATTTTAAAATAGAAGAAGGGAACAAAGAGTATTGTGAATATTTTAAGCAATATTTTTATTATTCATTAGCAACTTTAGATTTAAAAAAACTTAAAAAACTACAAGTAACTATAAAAAATATAAGTATTTGTAATAATGAAGAAGAAGAATTAAAAAACATATTTGATATACTTATTTCTCTTGTAATAGCAGGCATTAGTTATAACTTAGATGAAGTTGACAGATGCATTTTGATGACGAAAAATTTTATAGAAAATCCTTTTGTTTCATTAATAGTATTTTATACTTATTCGAATCTTCTTAATTGGGAAAAAGAAGCAAAAGAATATTATAAATATGTTGTTGATAATTTAGATAAATATAACAATCTGGAATATTTCTTTTTTTTATATGGACTTGCTGCATTAAAAAAAATTGAAGAAAAGGATAAATCTTTTGAAAATTATGCTAGTTTGATGTCTATTTTGTACAACGACTCTAAAGAAGAAAAAAACTGGATCTTTTATCTAAAAGCTTCACATAATCTTGCAGTCTATTATTCATCGCTTGATACTGAAGAAGGTTTAGAAAAGTCAATCGAACTGACCAAAGAATCTATTTTGTATAATGAAAAATTTAAAATTTATTCTACCCTTTTAATAAGTTATTCAAATCTTCTTTCGGAATATTTAAGAAAACATCGAAATCATCCCGAAGCTATATATTATTTACAAAAATTGGAGAAATTTGCAGATGAAGCTTTTTCAAAAAACTCTATTGAAGAAGAACAATATCTTTTTTCCAATGTAAAAGCATTATCTTATTATTTAGAAAATTGGGAACTTTCTAAAGCAAGGAATAATATAAAAAAGATTGAAAAATTAATTACTAATCCTTCAAAATATCCGATTTATTATGAATTTTTATCTCATAAAGGTATCTATTTACTTAGAATTGGAAAGACTAAAG
>DAOOKC010000114.1:0-4427 GCA_035385485.1 Exilispira sp. | reverse complement strand
AATCTAAAATTGCTGAATATACCATTGTGGTTTTAGATAATTCGGTAGTTTCTCTATCTATGTCTACATTATTACCATCATTTCTCATTGAAGTAGCATAATCCAATACTATTTTAGGATTTATATCTTTCCAATTTATAGGGATTTTAAAAGGTATATGTTTTTCATTTGTAACATTAGCTTGCAATGATTGATCATTTTCCATTTCAAAAGCTCTTTTTAACTGTGCTTCAAAATTGACATTACTTCTTTTAAATCCAGGAGTATCTGCATTTGCTATATTATTTGCAATTACCTGATATCTTTTATTATTTACTTCAATACCTTTTTTAAGTAAAGTGAATGTTTTTTCAGAAAATTTATTTATCGAAAAATTATCCATAACCACTCCCTTTTTTTATTTCGGTATAAAAAATAAAACTTAAATAAAGAATTGCTAGAAATTACGATAAATAAATATGGGGAGGGGGAATCTGTGAGAAAAAATTATTTTTATCTTTTTATTTTTGGAATCCTTTTGATCTATTTTTTCTTAATATTTTTTTCACAAAAAGCTCTTGCCTATAGCATTGATGATTTTTTGTTAGATATAATGATGTTATATCAAAATAACTTAAATCCAATAGAACTGGAAGCTATTAATGCACGAATATTTCTATTTTCTAAGACTTTAGAAAATGATAAAGAAAAAATTGACCAGTTATATCTTAAGTTATCAAGTCTCACAAAAAAACAAAGACTTTTGGTCTATAAAGTACTCAAAAAATACCTTAAAGAAAATATATTAATTTACCTATTTGCTGATATAATAAAACCAAAAGAGATTGATTTAAATTCAAAGATCGAGGATAAAACTAAGAGCATAAATGTCGTTGATAATAATTATATTTTTAACCCTTTAGATAAAAACAAAAAAGATGATAAAGAAGAAAATAAAGATAAGCAAGAAAAAGATAAACAGGAAAGCAAACAGAGTGAGGAAGATAAAAATAATAATTCACAAAATCAAAGTACTAATCAAAGTTCAAATTCGAAAGATCAAAATAAAAATAATCAGGATAATAATAAAAAAAATCAGACTGATTCTTCAAATCAAAAAAATGAGAAAAAAAATGATCAGCAAAATCAAAACAATGAAAACAAGAATGAGAATAAAAATGATCAACAGAATCAAAATAAAGCCAATTATAGCTTAGAAGGATTAAAGGCACCACAAGTTCAGGAAATATATAATAAATATTCTTTGGCTGAACTTGATAGTATATATAAGGATGCAATAAAACTTTATTATAGTAATGATTTAGAAAAATCATTTTTAGAATTCTGGATATGTCTTGTAAATAGTTATAACTTAGAAAATTCTTCTTATTATCTTGGACTTATCTATGAAAAAAAATTGGATTATGATTCTGCGATTATTCTATATAAAAATGCAATTAACCTTTTTTTAGCAAAACAGTCGATTGATTCTAAATTTATAAGTTTTCTTTACAAAAGACTTGGGGTTTCTTATAATCAAAAACAATTATTTGAAGAAGCAATACTATATTTAAAAAAGTCTATAGAATATCATCCTTCAGATGGAGAAACTTACTTTCAAATAGGATTTGCATATTACAATTTGAAAAACTTTGATAAGGCAAAAGAATATTTTCAAAAAGCTTTGCAACTTGGTTATCAAAAGGCACAGGAATACCTAAAAAAGTTAGGTTAAACTAATCTAAGAAAATATTGAACAAAAGTCTATCTTAGTCTTTTAAACTATTTTTTATTTTAATAATCTCATTTATAAAATCTTCTTCATTTAAAATATTTATATTTTTAAGACTATTTCTATAGGTTTGAAATTTTTGAGTATTTATAATTTTTTGCAAAGTTTCCCATTTTAATAATGTATTCAAGTAGGATGATTTTGAAATTACATATCTATATAATGGATATCTTTTATGGTGCGATCTTTCTTCATCTGATCTGAATGATGAACCTATAAAAAAAAGTTTTATATTAGAATTAATATAAATCAATTGGAATTGCTTATATAAAGTTGGTAATGTTGAACCATAAAAAGGAAAAGATGGTAAATTTTTTAGCTTATCAAAACCTATCTCTTCTTCTGTTAAAAGATTTACAAAAATTGGTTTAAAAGATAATTTTTTCAAAATTGAAGGGTGGATAATCATAGATAAGATAAAAGGTATGGAAAAATCTTCTACATTAAAATAACCGAAAAATCCTGCGTCAAAAAGGACCTGATAATTTATATCAATACCTTTTTCAAAAAGTAACTTAACTGAAGAAACTATAGAAATAGAATAAAAATATTTATTAATCAAAGATATCTCTTCTTCATTTAAATTATTTAAAAATTTTTCAACTGAATCTGAAGCTCCCCAAAATAAAATTCCTCTTTTTTTACTAAAATCAAAATTAAAATTATAAATAAAATCAGAATTGCTTATCTTCCAGGATTTTTCTTCGATTATATTAAAGTTTTTCATAATATTTCTTTTCCATAAAGAAGAAAAATGCTTTTCTGTTGAAATAGATTTAAGCCTTTTTTGAGCTTCATCATTAATTATCTGTATAATTTTTTTAAGGTCAAAATCTTTTAAACAACTTTCTAAATTATTTAAATGGATTAAAGATATTGGATTTTCTAGAATTAACTTAAATCTATCAAAATCATTAATTTCATCAAAATTATTATCAAAATATTCTTCAATAAATTTACAAAAGTTTTTTAAGTTTTCTATTTGTAGTAGTGATATTTTTTCACTTACATATTTTTCTTCTATAAATAAATTTTTTTTATTTGTAAAAATCTTATTTTTTTCTGTTTCATCTTTTAAGTAAATAACAATTATAAATTTCTTAAGATTCTGGTTAAAATTTTTTATTTTACTATAGTCTACAATAAAAAGGCTTAAAATAAAAGAAAGAAAAGAAGAAAAAATTACTGTTAGATTTAGTTCATCTATTTTTATAGAATTTAAAATAAAATTAAGAAAATAATAAACTGAAAGTCCTATCCCATTTTCAATAAAAATTAATCTATTTTTATTCTGAAAATCATATTTAATAAACTTATCCAATGGTTTATATTTTGAATAAAGATATTTATTATTTAATTTAAAATTTGGATTCCCATCTTTTGCAAATTCAAAAGAATCTATATATTTTTCGAAATAAAATCTTATTAAATCTTCGGGTAAAGAAAAAAACTTGCTATTTGTTAAAAATATATTTTTTAAATCAACAAGATTCATTTTTTTTCTTGGTTATACTTAAAAGCATATTCAATAAAAGTTTTAAATATTGGATGAGATTTAAAAGGTTTTGATTTGAATTCGGGATGAAATTGAACTCCTATTCCAAAAGGATTATCCTTATATTCAACTATTTCAACTAAATTTTTCTTAACATATTTTCCAGAAATAATTAATCCCGCCTCTTCAAACTGTTGTTCATATTTACTATTAAACTCATATCTATGTCTATGTCTTTCAAAAATTATATTTTCTCCATAAATTTTTTCAGCTAAAGTACCTGGTTTGACATTACACTCATATACCCCAAGCCTCATAGTACCACCTTTACTATCTATAGCATATTGATCTTCCATTAGATGTATCACAGGATTTGTCGTTTCTGCAAATTCTGAAGAATTAGCATCACTAAGTTTTAAGACATTTCTTGCATACTCTATAACCATACATTGCATACCAAGGCATATGCCAAAATAAGGAATTTTTCTTTCTCTTGCCTCTTTTATTATGGCAAGTTTTCCTTCTATACCTCTACTTCCAAAACCACCAGGAACTAGAATACCATCCGCCTGATTTATTATTTTTTCAAGGTAATTTGGATTTTTTTCAACTTCCTCAGAGTCGACTTTCAAAATATTTAAATCTACTTTATTAGCTATTGCAGCATGTTTTAGTGCTTCATAAACAGATTTATAAGAGTCTTGAAGTTTTATATATTTTCCAACAACTGCAATAGTTACCTTTGGTTTTTTTGAATCAATAATATTTATAATCTGATTCCATTTTGTTAAGTCTGGTTTATTGGGTGCAATACCAAGTTTTGAAGCTATTTTATTTCCTAAACCCTGCTGTGTATATATAATTGGTAATCTATAAATAGAATCAACATCAGGTGCTTCAAAAACATCTTCTTCTGCAATAGAACAGAACATGGCGATCTTTTTCTTCATCTCTTTACTTAAGCTACCCGAAATTCTTGTCATTATAATATCTGGAACTATACCAATCTGTCTTAAAACTCCAACACTATGTTGTGTTGGTTTTGTCTTATACTCTCCTGCTACTTCAATTTTTGGAATAAGGGTAAGATGAATAAATATTGTATTATTTTTATTATTTATACTAAACTCTCTTGCAGCTTCCAAAAAAGGGACTGATTCG
>DAOOKC010000113.1:1038-4592 GCA_035385485.1 Exilispira sp. | reverse complement strand
TATAAACAGCAGGTTGTAAAGATTTAAGTAAAAAGTTTTCAATCATTGGTTTATTTAGTTTATCGCTTTCTGCAATATTTGAAAAGTCCTCTTTGTTTTTATTTAATGCATTTTCATATTGTTCAATACTAACAGATTTTATAAGAGGGTTTTGTTTTGCAAGAAGGTAAAAGGCAAGGACAGCATTTTCGGCAGAGGTTAAAAGTTTATCAAAAATATTTTCTGTTGGTTCATGAAAGGAAAGACTTTTTAATGATTCGAAAAAATATTTTGCTGCTGGATGGGTTTTATAAAGATTTTCGATTAGAAGTTGCTTTTCTTTCTCAATCATAAAAGCTACTTCTGAAATCTTATCTAAAAATTCCTGTTGGTTTATTTTTCTCATTTTTTCCCTTTGAAAAAGATTTTTTGACTTTTCCAAAATAAAATCAAATATTTGTTAAGACTTTATATTTTTGAAAGTAAAAGACCAATTCTTTTATTTGTCAAATTTTAATGGATATTTTTAAATAAATTTTTAATTAAATATTTTTAAAAGATTTTTTATTGAAGACAAACAGAGGAATTTATATATGGAGAAACAGCAAAATATGGATTTTCAATTTATCTATTTAAAAAATATTTCATTTTCATATCCTAAGGAAGAAAATAAACTTTTTGAAAATTTTAATTTATCAATAAAAGAAAAGGATTTTCTTTCGATAATAGGTCCAAATGGAAGCGGAAAAACCACGATATTTAAGCTTATTATTAAGGAATATATGCCAGATGAAGGCTTAATATACCTAAAATCAAAAGAATTAAAAAATTGGAAAAGAAAAGAAGTTGCGAAATTTGTATCTTATCTTCCACAAAAGATACCTTTAGATATAAATTTTAATGTTATAGATTATGTTGTTATGGGAAGGTATCCATACAAAGAAATATTTGAAGATTATAATGCAAAAGACTATGAAATCGCACTCGACTATCTTGAAAAGTTAGATATTAAAGGGATAAAAGACAAAAATTTTTCAAATCTTTCTGGCGGAGAACAAAGAAGAGTGATGCTTGCACAGGCTCTTGTAAGCGAAAGTAATGTTTTACTTCTTGATGAGCCAGATTCCTTTTTAGACATTGCCCATAAAAAAGAGTTTTACGAGATCTTAGAATTCTTAAATAAAGAAGAAGGAAAAACAATAGTTGTCATCTCCCATGATCTTCAACTGGCTTTTTCATATTCAAAAAGAATCTGTGGAATAAAGGATGGAAAACTATGGTTTATAGATGAAATAGAAAATATTGATGATAATTTGATTTCTGAGCTATTTAATACAAAAATAAAGACATACAGATTTGATGGAAAAACAGGTCTTCTCTATTAAAAAATTTTTTATAAAATTTTATTATAAAATGGATTTTATTTATAGATTCATTTTCAATATTTTTATCTTTTTTTAAATAAATTTTGGAAAGAAAGTTATAAGAAAAATAGAATTAAAGAAGGATTAGATGAGAAAAAAATTATTTGTAAAAATTATTTTTGTCTTAATTATACTTCTATCATTATCTTTATCTCTATTTTCTTTTGCTTCTGATGGAAGCAATAATGAAAATCGGGATGGAAAGTTCAAAAAAATATTTGAAGATAAATATTCAACATCATTTAAGATTTTATCTTCAAATATAGATTTAAATAAAAATTTGCTTATAAATTTAATAGATTTTCAAAAAGAAGAGAGCATATTTTATTCTCCTTTTGGAATTCAAATACTTTTTAGCCTTTTATTAAATGCAGTTAGAAAAGATAATTTAAAGCAGCTTCAAGACTATTTATATTACTCGGATTTCGACATTTTAACAATAAATAGGTATTATCAGTCTGTTTTACAAAATATTACTAAAAACAATTTCAGAAGTTTAAAATTGGCAAATTCTTTCTGGATAAACAAAGGAAGCGATTTTTATAACAAGATAAGCATTGAAAAAGAAAAACTTATATCTGAAGATTTTTTAAAAGTTGCATTTCAATATTATTTTACAGATATTTTTGAAAAAGATCTATTAAAAGCATCTGAATTTAAACTTCTTGAAAATTGGGTTTTGAAGAAAACTGAAAACAAGATCAAAAATTTTATAGATAAAAATTCTATAAATAAAGACATAATAGCTCTCTTAATTAATACATTATATTTTAATGAAAAATGGTTATTTCCTTTTGATGTAAAAAATACAAAAGTTGATGATTTTGTTAGACTTGATTACAATAAAATAAAAAATAATTTTATGAATTTTAGTTCTGCTCAAAATTTATATTATTATGAAGATGATTTGCTTCAAGCAGTAAGGCTTCCATATAAGAATTATGAAAACTCCTTAATAGTAATTCTTCCTAAAGATATCGATCAAACAATTGAATTGACAAGTTTTTTAAATGCAAATAAGTTTTTACAAATATTGGAGGTGATGAAACTAAAGAAAGGTTATGTTAAATTTCCTAAAATAAAGCTAGAATATAAATATGATCTGAAGGAAATTTTAAAAATATCGGGTTTGACCAATATTTTTAACCCCTCACATGATTTCACTCCCTTATTTAATCAAAAAATCAAGGATATAGAAAAAGAGCTTTTTAAGATAGATAAAGTATTTCAAAAGACTTATTTAGAAATAGATGAAAAAGGAACAATAGCTTCTGCTGCAACAGGAATAAGTATAATAAGAGTCACTAAAGCAATTAATGAAAATATTTTTTATTTTGATGCAGATCATCCATTTTTCTATTTTTTAATTGATGAAACAAGTGGAAATATTATTTTTTGCGGATTTTACAATGGATAAGCGATTGACATTCATTCTTAATTAATTAATCTTTAATTATATTAAATTATCAGGAGAAATCAAGGATATATTATATATTTAAATTTAATAAAGCAAAGTAAATTTTATAAAGTAAAATTAAAGAAATAAATGGCAAAAAAAGGTTTTATAAAATTGTTGGAGGTAAAATGAATACAATCAAAGTTGATATTGCTATTATTGGTGCAGGTCCTGGTGGATATGTTGCCGCAATTGTCGCAGCAAAAGAAGGTAAAACCGTTGCTTTAATAGAAAAAGATAAACTTGGTGGAACATGTACAAATTATGGATGCATTCCAACAAAAGCGATGCTCTCCTCAGTTTCAGTTATGGAAGAGGTTGAAAATGCTAAAAGAATCGGTTTGAATGTCGAAAAAGTTGAACTTAATTTTTCCGATGTTGTTAAACATAGAAATAGAGCAGTTAATACTTCAAGAAAAGGTATTGAACTTCTTTTACAAAAAGCGAATGTAAATTTAATAGCAGGTATGGGTTTTATTTCTGATCATAAAACCATAATTGTCAAAGACAATGATAATAATCATATTGCAAATGTTATCTACGATAAACTTATAATTGCAACTGGCTCTACTCCTGTTAAATTTCCCCCATTTAATATTGATAATATCTGGACATCAGATGATATATGGAATATTGAAAAACTTCCTGCATCACTTGGTATAATAGGTGGAGGAGTTATTGGCTGTGAGTTTGCT
>DAOOKC010000113.1:0-1028 GCA_035385485.1 Exilispira sp. | reverse complement strand
CCTCAGCTTATTCCAACAGAGGATGAAGATATTGCAAAAGAGCTTTTAGATGGTTTAAAAAGAAATAAAAATTTAAATGTTTATTGCTCAGCTAAAGTTATTGAATGTAAAAAAGTTGAAAATCAGGATGAAAATTCTTTTATTATTAAGGTTCAGATGCAAGATGGCACAATGAAGGAGTTTGGCTTTGAAAAGATTTTGCTTAGCGTTGGAAGAAAACCAGTTTTACCAGAAGGGCTTGATAAAATTGGCGTCAAGTTTAATGAAAGAGGATTTATTGAAATAAATGAATATATGCAAACTTCAAATCAAGATGTTTATGCGATTGGTGATGTTACAGGCAAACTCATGCTTGCTCATACAGCTTCAAAACAAGGGGAAATAGCAGTACAAAATATTTTAAATCAAATGGGTGGTGGTAAGAAGCATACTATTCGTTATTCAGATATTCCATCTGTTATTTTTACAATACCAGAAATTGCATCGGTCGGATTAAAAGAAAAAGATTGTAAAAAGATGGGAATAGAATATAAGGTTGGTATTTGCCCATTTATTTCAAATGGCAAGGCAAGGGCGATGGGGCTTTCAAAAGGATTTGCGAAGGTAATAACAGAAGCTAAAACTCATAAGATTCTTGGGATTTCAATAATAGGATCTCATGCAACAGATATGATTATGGAAGGTGTTGCAGCTGTCAGCAGGGGTTTAACAGTTGAAGATTTATTTGATCTTGTGCATCCTCATCCAACACTTACAGAGATAATAATTGAAGCTGCACTTGCTTCTATTGATAAGGCTATTCATCTTTAATTTTAAAAATAAAATTATAATGAATTATTGTTTTGAAATTATAAAGTTTTAATTTTTTTTAATTATGATTTAATAATTTATAAAAAATTTAATTATGATACAATATTTATAAAAACAAAGATTAATATAAAGAGTTTATAATTAAAATAACCATAAAAAAGAAATAAAAAAGAAGGTTAAAATGAAAAATGATCTTTTTATCAATGGAAGAAAAATTG
>DAOOKC010000112.1:0-4678 GCA_035385485.1 Exilispira sp. | reverse complement strand
AACTTGAAACATGGAATCATTATTACCTTATTAGTTTTTCTAATCTTGGAAAAAAAGAAGAAGATTTATTTAAAGAACTTGAAAAACCCGATTTTATTGAAGATAATCAAAATCAAAAAATTTTTTACTATAAAAATAAAGGGGAAGATGAATTTGGCAATATCTTTAGTTATAAATTCATCTTGTTAAATGGATCAGTAATAAAAGTTGAAAGTGAAATATCAGTTAAAGCTATAATAAATTGATAAAGGATGACAAATTTAATTAAAATAGATTAGAAAGCAAATTAATAAAATAATTTATAAATAATAATAAACTTTAAAACTATTTATAAATATACTTTAAAACAATTTATAAAATAGATTGTAAAATCTATTTTTTTCCAAACATTTTTGATAGTTGATTTTTTTAATTAATCTTATAAATTATTAGTAATAAAAGGAGTCATTTATATGGCAATAAAAATAGCTATTAACGGTTTTGGTAGAATTGGAAGACTTGTTTATCAAGCAATTGTTGAAAAAGGACTACTTGGAAAAGAAATCGAAGTCGTTGCTGTAGTAGATATTTCAACAGATGCTGAATATTTTGCTTATCAACTTAAATATGATTCAATTCATGGAAAATTTAAATATCCAATAACAACAGAAAAAAGTGACCCAAATTTAGAATCTGATGATATTTTTATCGTAAATGGTTTTAAGACAAAGTGCATTATGGCAACAAAAAACCCTTCTGATCTTCCATGGAAAGATTTAAAAGTAGATTATGTTTTTGAAGCTACAGGACTTTTCACTGATTCAGAAAAAGCAAAAGGTCATCTTGAAGCTGGTGCCAAAAAAGTCATAATCACTGCTCCTGGTAAAGGTGATGTTAAGACAATAGTCATGGGTGTTAATGAAAATGAATATGACCCAAAGATTCATAATATTGTTTCAAATGCATCATGTACAACAAACTGCCTTGCTCCACTAGTTTATGTTCTTATCAAAGAAGGTATTGGTATTGATAAAGGATTAATGACAACTGTACATTCATATACTGCGACACAAAAAACAGTAGATGGACCATCAAAAAAAGACTGGAGAGGCGGAAGAGCTGCAGCAATAAACATTATTCCATCAACTACTGGTGCTGCAAAAGCTGTGGGTGAAGTTATACCTCAGGTAAAAGGAAAACTTACTGGTATGTCTTTTAGAGTTCCGACAGCTGATGTTTCTGTTGTAGATTTAACTTTCAGAGCTGAAAAAGATACTTCTATTGAAGAAATAGATAAGCTATTAAAAAATGCTGCAAATACATATTTAAAAGGGATTCTTTCATATACAGATGAAGAACTTGTTTCGACAGATTTTATTCATAATAATTCTTCCTCGATATATGATTCTCTAGCTACATTACAGAATAATCTCAAAGGAGAAAAAAGATTTTTCAAAATAGTTTCATGGTATGACAATGAATGGGGTTATTCAAATAGATGTGTCGATCTTCTCATGCATATGGCTAATATAAAGTAACTTATTATATAACAAAATAACAAAAAATAAGGGAGGTCTTTACTATTAAAGACCTCTTTTTTTATTAAAAATAAATACCTCATTAAATTCTTGAATTTATCAAAAATTTATCAAAGCTTTTTTAAGAATAAATCTGATATTTTGAATGAAAATAATAATCATGAGACTTTAAATCAAATTTTAAGTGGAATTTATAAAAATTAATTAAGAAAGATTTAAAAAACAAAAAAAGAGGTCATCCCTATAATTTTAGATGACCTCTTTAACTCTCCAACAGCAGGACTTGAACCTGCGGCCCGCTGATTAACAGTCAGCTGCTCTACCGGCTGAGCTATGTTGGAATTGCTTGCGCTTTTTTCATTTATCAAAATTAAATTAATTGTCAAGATTTTTTTAATAATTTTATTCCTAACTTGAAAATTTCAAACCTTTTGATAACCTTATTTCGCTTTATATAATTTTGGAGGTTTAAATAATGAAAATAGTTGAATGTGTTCCGAATTTTTCAGAAGGAAAAAATGATAGTATTATACAGAAAATTGCAGATTCGATTAAGGCAATCCCTGATGTTAATCTTTTAGATATTGATCCAGGCAGGGATACAAATAGAACTGTTTTTACTTTTGTTGGAAGCCCGGAAAATGTTTTAGAAGCAGCTTTTAATGCTATAAAAACAGGTAGTCAACTTATTGATATGAGACAGCATAAAGGAGCACATCCACGAATGGGTGCCTGTGATGTATGCCCTTTTATTCCAGTTTCAGAGATGACAATGGAAGAATGTGTTGAGCTTGCAGAAAAACTTGGTAAAAGGGTTGGAGAAGAGTTAGGAATACCTGTTTATTTATATGAATTTGCAGCTAAATCATCTTATAGAAAAAATCTTGCAGATATAAGAGCGGGTGAATATGAAAATTTAGAAAATAAACTTTCTGATCCCAACTGGAAACCCGATTTTGGACCTGATATTTTCAATGAAAATGTAAAAAAGACTGGTGCTACTGTTATCGGGGCAAGACATTTCTTAATTGCATATAATCTAAACCTTAACACAAAAGATAAATCTATTGCTAATTCCATTGCTAAAAAATTAAGAGAAAAAGGTGAAACAAAGAAAAATCCCGATGGAACAGAAACTATAATCCCTGGTCTTTTTAAGGAATGTAAAGCTATAGGATGGTATGTTGATGATTATAAAAGGGCTCAAATTTCAATAAACCTCACTAATTACAATGTAACCAATATGCATCATGTTTTTGATGCAGCATGTAAAGAAGCGGAAAAACTTGGAGCAAGAATTACAGGCTCAGAAATTGTTGGACTTGTCCCTCTTGCAGCAATAAAAGAGTCCGGTTTATATTATATTCAAAAGATGAATTTAAGTAGAGCTGTTAGTGAAAGAGAAATTATAGAAATTGCAGCTTTTTCTTTAGGTCTTTCTGAAGTTCAAAAATTTGATCCAGATGAAAAAATCATTGAATACAAAATAAGAAAAAAGAATAAATTAGTAGATTTATCACTAAGTGCTTTTACAGATGAACTTGCTTCAAAATCTCCTGCTCCAGGTGGTGGTTCGGTAGCTGCATTAAATGCTAGCCTTGCAGCAAGTCTTGGTAGTATGGTTGGAAATCTTACTTTTAAGAAGAAAAATTATGAAAATGTTAGTGAAGAAGCTGAAAGAATAGCTTTTGAACTTCATAATAAGAAAGACACATTACTTCAACTTATTGATAAAGATACAGATTCATTTAATGCGATTATGAACGCATTAAAATCAAAAGATCAGCAGCTAATAAAAGAAACAACTAAAAATGCATGTATTGTACCTTTTGAAACTGCAAAACAGGTATTAGAAATAGCAAAACTTTTAAACCAACTTGCAAAAATAGCTAATATCAATGCTATATCTGATGTAGGTGTTGGTGGCTTAAATCTTTATGCTGCTTTTTATTCCGCTAAATACAATGTATTGATAAATTTAAAGGGATTTGACGATCAAAATTTTAAAGATCAGATGATTGATAAATTAAATGTATTAGAAAAAGAATTAGTACCAATTCTTGATGAGATAAAAAAATATGTTGAGAGCAAGCTGATATAAAAGACTTTTTATGCAAAAAATAAAAAAAGGGGCTCTTATTTTAAGAATTGCCCCTTTTTTTATAGATAAATTAAAAATTAAAAAATTAAAAGAAATAAGATTTTAAGGATATTACTCCATTGAAATAGCTTCAGATGGGCATTCGGAAGTACATGCAGCACAATCTATGCAAGTATCTTTATCTACTAATGCTTTCCCGTCAACAAGTGAAATTGCTCCAACTGGGCAAACATCAACACAGCCTCCACAACCTGTGCATTTTGAAGAATTAACAAATGCTGGCATTTTAATCTCCTTTTTCTTTATATAACTTTTAAAAAACAATTGCGGTTCGCTATATTTAATAAAATAAATTTTTAATTTTTCAACTTTTTTTTCAGTTGCATTTTATACTAATTACTTTAATTTATTTGTTGAGGTAGTAAAATGGCTTATAGAAATTGTTGCATTGAAAAACTTTATAAAAATATTTACGAACATAAAAACGAAAAATACAATTATCTAAGATGCACATGCAGAGAAACTTATTATCTTCTTCCATACAAATTTGACAATATCAATATAACGATAATAAGAGAAAAGGATGAAGATATATATTATTTTCTTGATAAAGATAAAGAACTTCATCCACTTTTTAAGTTAACTGATTTTGATATAAATGATAAAGAAAATATTAAGAATATTATTAAAAACAAAGTTTTAGCAATTCTTAATGAAAATTCAGAAAACTAGAAATTTACTAAATATTTCGAAGTACAAATTTCGGATTTTTTATGAAAAATAAACTTTTAACCCCCTCTTTGATAGCTGAAATTGGGTGTAATTTTAATGGATCCTTAGAAAGAGCCATATTTCTATCAGATCTTGCGATAAAAAGTGGAGCTGATTATTTAAAATATCAATTTTTTTCTGCTGAAAATTTGATAAATAAAGAGTATTACGCTAAAGTTCTTCAACTAAATAATCCAAATATTATAAATGAAATTAATATGCTTCAGCTTTCTTCTGGTGAATATAAAAATCTATTTCTTTTTAATGAAAAAAATGGTTATAAATGGGG
>DAOOKC010000111.1:0-4817 GCA_035385485.1 Exilispira sp. | reverse complement strand
AATATCAGTCTACTAATTTTTTTTCTTTGTATTTATCGGATGAAACAGATACAATCATCCAAAACATCAGTGATTTTAAGAATTTCAAAACTCTTTCAAAATATGATGACAAAAAACATCTTACTATTGAAAAAGAGTATTTTAACTATGTTATAGATGCTGCTGAAATAGGTACATGGAAATGGAATATTCAAACTGGTGAAACTGAATATAATGAACAATGGGCAAAAATGCTTGGTTATTCATTGGAGGAACTTGCTCCAGTAAGTGAAGACACATGGAGAAAACTTGTTCACCCAAAGGATCTTATAAAAAGTGATAATCTTATTCAAAGACATATTAAAGGGGAATTGCCTTTTTATAGTTGTGAAGTTAGACTTAAGCATAAAAATGGAAAATATAGATGGATAGAAGATAAAGGTAAGATTTTATTCTGGACAGAAGATGGAAAACCTCTTTTAATGTTTGGGATACATGCAGATATTACGAAGTTAAAAGAAACTGAACAGCAATTAAAAGATAAAAATAAATTTATAGATATGATATTAAACACAATTCCTGTAAGAGTATTCTGGAAAGATAAAAATTTTATATATCTTGGTTGCAATAAGCTTTTTGCTGAAGATGTTGGTTTAAAAAATCCCGAAGATATAATTGGGAAAAAAGATGATTTTTTCAATCCTCCTGATGATTCCGAACTTTTTAGAAAAGAAGATAAACAGGTAATCGAAACAGGTAAACCTATTTTTTCGATAGAACAGATATCTAAAGATGCAGATGGAAATACAATGCATGTTAGAAAACATAAAGTCCCTTTATTAGATGAAAATAATGATATTATTGGAGTTTTGGGAACCTATGAAGATATAACAGATTTAAAAGAAAAAGAAAAACTTTTACGAGAAGAAAAAGAAAAACTCAATGTCATAATTCAAAGTATTAGTGATGCCATTATAGCTACAGATAAAAACGAAAAGGTAATATTGATAAATAAAATTGCTCAAACATTAACAGGATTTTCTGAAACAGAAGCTTTGGACAAGCCATTAAGTCAAATATATAATATCTTTGATGAAAACACGATGCAAAAACTTGAAAATCCATTAAAACAGGTGAATAGGAAAAACAAAATTTTTAACTTTAAAAATAGCATTTTGTTAATATCTAAAAATGGGGAAAAATATATAATAGAAGATAGCTTCGCCCCAATTAAAACTTATGAAAATGAAATAATTGGTTTTGTACTTGTATTTAGAGATGTGAATGAAAAAATAAAATTACTTATGGAAGCAAATAGAGCAAGCAAATTGGAATCCTTATCTTCATTGGCTGCTGGTATTGCTCATGATTTTAATAATCTTCTTGGTGGAATTTATGGATTTATAAATCTTGCAAAAAATGAATCTTCTTTTGATAGTGCGAAGGAAAATCTTCTAATGGCTTTAAATACACTTAATAGGGCAAAAGCTCTTGCCAATCAGCTACTAACTTTTTCAAAAGGTGGAAAACCACTATTAAAAGAAGAATTATTAAATGATATAATACATGATACTACAATTTTTGCTCTTTCTGGTTCAAATATAGAGCCAGTATTTACTATCAGTTCTAATCTATTGCCAGTTTTATGTGATAAAAATATGATTTCGCAGGTTATTGAAAATATAGTAATAAATGCAAGACAGGCGATGAAAAAATATGGTAAAATTTTTGTAGAAGCAAAAAATATTAAGATAGATCCTGCTGAAAATAATAAGATGAAAGAAGGTGATTATGTGGCAATAAGTATTAGAGATGAAGGAGAAGGAATATTAAAAGAAAATATAAAAAATATTTTTGATCCTTTTTTTACAACTAAAAAAGATGGTACGGGTCTTGGCCTTTCAGTTTGTTATTCAATTATCAAACAACATAACGGTTTTATTGAAGTAAATTCAGAAATAGGGAAAGGTACTGAATTTATAATTTATCTTCCTGTATTTAAAAAAGATAAAAATGAAATTTTATCCAATTTGCAGAATAATATGAATCTTAAAAAAGAAATTATAAATAATTTACAAAATGATAAAATTTTAGAAACAGAAAAGCAGATTAATAATAATAAGGAATTAAATGATAAAATTAAAAACTTTTTAGCAGATGATTATATCTATAAGGAAAATATGAGTCAAAAGGATTTGAATATGCAGAAAATTAAAAGGATTTTAGTTTTAGATGACGAATTTGCGATATTAAAATCAATTTCTAAATATCTTACAAAAAAAGGGTTTATTGTAGATGAAGCAGAAAATGGTGAAAAGGCTTTAGAATTATATTATAAAAAACTAAATGAAAATGAAAAATATGATTTACTTATACTTGACTTAACAGTTCAGACTGGAATGGGTGGAAAAGAAGTTATTGAAAAAATTAGGGAAAAAGATAAAGAAATTTTAGCAATAGTTTCCTCGGGATATTTTGATGATCCAATATTAGGTGATCCAGAAAAATTTGGTTTTAATAAAGCTATTCAAAAACCATTTATACTTGAAGATTTATTAAATCTTATTTTAAGTTTACAAAACAAAAATTAGTATTAAAATTTTGTTATGAAAATAATTTCAATAATTCCTTTAAAAAAAGGTTATTCAACAATAATGGATGAAAACCAAAATACCTTTGTGCTTTCGGATAAAATAATTAAAAAGGAACAGATTGCTATCGGGGAAATAGATGATAATAAGTTTTTTGATATTTATAATAAAGCAAGAAAGAAGGAAGTAGTTTCAGCTTTATTAAAAAAACTAAAATATAAATCATTCAGTGAAAAACAGTTAATAACTTATCTTAAAGAAAAAGGATATAATGATAAAGAGATAGAATATGGAATAAATCTATTAAAAGATAAAAGAATTATTAATGATGAAAGGCTTATAGAAAATACTATTTCATATTATAAAGAGAATCATCTTTTTTCTCGTTATTTTATATCTCAAAAACTTATTTTAGCTATGGGCAAAGATCAGATTGATAAAATAAATGAAAAGATGAATAGAATATATCCCGCTGAAGAAGAGGTAGAAATTATTTATAAGATTCTTAAAAAGAAGAAGATAAAAAATAAGGATAGAGCTCTTATTTTTATCAGATCAAAAGGATTTCCATATTCAGCTTTTGTTGAAGCTTATAATAGATTTATTTCAGAAATAGAAAATTAATTTAAGCTGAAATTTCTTCATTTTGTGATAATTAACAAAAAAATCATTTTATATTTTTATTGTTCAATATTTTATATTAAGATTTATTTATTAAAATATCTTATGTAGAGGTGTGTTTTATGATATCTTCTAATGAACTTAGAAATTTGTTTTTAGATTATTTTAAGAAAAAAGAACATAAAATTTTTGAATCTTCTCCAGTTGTTCCATATGATGATCCAACACTACTTTTTACTAATGCGGGTATGAACCAGTTCAAAAAGATATTTTTAGGTGAAGTAAAAAGTGACTTAAAAAGAGCAGCAAGCGCCCAAAAATGTATAAGAGTTTCTGGAAAGCATAATGATCTTGAAGAAGTTGGAAGAGATGGAAGGCATCATACATTTTTTGAAATGCTTGGCAACTGGTCTTTTGGGGATTATTATAAAAGAGAATCATTGAAATGGGGATGGGATTTTCTTGTCAATGTTTTGAAACTTGATCCATCAAGATTATATGTTTCTGTATATAAAGATGATGATGAAAGTTATGATATATGGGCTAATGAGATAGGGGTTCCAAAGGAAAAGATATATAGACTTGGTGATATTGAAAAAGGGAATGAAGAAAATTTCTGGTCCATGGGGGAGACCGGTCCGTGTGGTCCATGTAGCGAGATATATTATGATCAGGGACCAGATGTGGGTTGTGGTAAACCTGATTGTTCTGTAACATGCGGTTGCGACAGATTTTTAGAGGTTTGGAACCATGTTTTTATGCAATACAATAGAGATTCAAATGGCAAATTGACTCCTCTACCATTTAAATCTGTCGATACAGGTATGGGTCTTGAAAGAATTCTTGCAATCGTTCAAAATGTTAAATCAAACTATGAGACCGATCTATTTGAGCCTATTATAACTAAACTTACAGAAATTACGGGTTTTACATTCGAAGAAAAAAAGGTCCCTTTTCAGATAATTTGTGATCATATTAGAATGCTTACCTTTGCCATTTCAGACGGAGCTTTCCCATCAAATGAAGGAAGAGGATTTGTGGTCAGAAGAATTTTGAGAAGGGCAGCAAGACAATCAAGATATTTAAATATGAAAAAACCATTTTTATATCTTCTGGTTCCAGCAGTTACCTCAAAGATGGGTGGATATTATAAGGAAATAGTCTTAAAAGAAAAACTTGTAATGGATATAATAAAAGCGGAAGAAGAAAAGTTCAACAGAACTTTAGATAAAGGACTTGATCTTTTCAACGAACAACTTTCTAAATTAAAGAGTGAAGGTAAAAATATACTTGATGCAAAAACTATTTTTACTTTGCATGATACTTATGGCTTTCCTCTTGATTTAACAAGGTTAATGTGTGAAGAAAATGGAATAACCCTTGATGAAAAAGGATTTGAATCTTTAATGGAAAAACAAAGAGAAAGATCAAGAACCATTAAAACTCAATATGATTTTTCTTTAATTGATGGCGAAGGTTGGGAAATAATCGAAAAAGGTGAATCAAAGTTTGTTGGCTATGTTTATGATAAAGAAAAACTTTGCGTGGAATCAACATTACTTTCTTATACAGTTGAAGAAGACAAACTATTGGTCTTTTTCAAGCAAACACCATTTTATGCCGAAT
>DAOOKC010000110.1:0-4844 GCA_035385485.1 Exilispira sp. | reverse complement strand
ATAAAAAAAGATAACAGCCAGAATTTATTAATGAAAGAAGATTGTCCTGGAACGATTGGAAGGGAAAGATTAAAAAATCTAATAAGTAAAATAAAAGATAAAGAAAATCTAATTTCTCAGATAAAATTGAATATGGATGAACCGGTATTTTGTTATGAAGATGATAGTTTAAAAGATATTGCAAATAAATTTGCAAACTCAAAATCTTTTGTCATACTTGTTCTTAGAAAAGGCACAGAACAAATAACTGGAATATGCTCAATTCATGATCTTGTCAGGGCTCAGGTAGAAATATACGATTAAAAACAAAAACATAAGTGAAATAAAATAAATTCATAAAATAATTTTGAATAAAAGTAAAAATATAAATATTAAATATAAATATTGATTGGAGGAATTATGTTCAATTTTCCAAAAAGAGCTGAAATTGCTGATTCTGAAACACTGAAAATAAATTCAGATGTTATAGAACTTAGAAAAAAGGGTAAAGATGTCATACCTTTAGTTGCCGGTGAGCCAGATTTTGAAACTCCTGAAATTATTAAGGAGAAAGCCATAGAAGCATTAAAAAACAATTTTACAAGATATACTCCTACTTCAGGTATGCTTGAACTTAGAGAAAAGATTTGTGAAAAATTAAAAAAAGAAAATGATTTAAGCTATGATCCTTCAGAAATTCTTGTTGGTTGTGGGGCAAAACAATCAATATCCACTGCTTTAATGGCTTTAACAGATGATGAAGATGAAGTAATAATTCCATCTCCATATTGGGTTTCATATAAAGCGATGGCTGAAATAGCAGGAGCAAAACCAGTTGTCGCAGAAACAGATGAAAAAAATAGCTTTAAATTAACAGTAGAGGATTTAAAAAAAGTATTAACAAAAAAGTCTAAAATTCTTATATTAAATTCTCCTTCCAACCCAACAGGTGTTGTCTACTCAGAAGATGAACTTAAAAAAATTGCAGAGTTTGTTATTGAAAATAAATTAATTGTTATATCAGATGAAATATATGAAAAGTTGATATATGATGGTAAAAAGCATATTTCTATTGCTTCTCTTGGAAAAGAAATATTCGATAGAACTATTGTTATTAATGGTTTTAGTAAATCTTGTGCAATGACAGGTTGGAGAGTTGGTTATTCTGCAGCACCAAAAAAATTTACAGATATTTTTAAGAAGATTCAGGCAAATACTACCACACATACTTCATCAATAAGTCAATATGCGGCACTTGCAGCTTTTAATTTGCCTGAAGATTATTTTCTTCAAAACGCAAAAACTTTTGAACAAAGAAGAAATTTTATTATTAAATGGCTTGATGGTAGAAAAGAACTAAGCTATATTAAGCCTGAAGGAGCATTTTACTTTTTTATAAATGTTTCAAAGGTTTTTGGTAAAAAAATAAATGATACTGTTATTTCTAGTGATGTAGTTTTTTATTCCAGACTTTTAGAAAACAACCTTGTAGCAGTGGTCCCTGGTAGTGCTTTTGGAAATTCAAACTATATTAGAATTTCTTATTCTTATTCTTTAGAAAGTATTGAAAAAGCATTAAAAAGGATAGGTGAATTTTTAGATGCCTGCAAATGATAAGATAATTACCATTCTTTGCTTATTATTTGCAATAATACTTTTTATAGCTGGAACAAGACTTTACAATATTTCAATAAAAGATCTTTTTTCTGCTAAATCTATAGAAATTATTTCACCAATTTATGATTTTAATTTTACATTAAAGGATTATAAAAAAAATAATATTGATAATGAAAAGATAAATCTACAGAAATTATATGAAATTGAGCAAAAACTTGAAATCAATGGGCAGAATAAAAATGATGTTTATAATATTATATCAAGATTATACTTACAAAAACAATTAGCTGACTTTTTGGGTAAAAAGTTATCTACTGTTATTTCAAAAAATAGCTGGGAATTAACTTACAATGATTTAGCAAAATATGATTTTGGTATGCCAATCAAAAATGGAATTCTAATTTATAATGAATATTTTTATCCTGGAGCTTTAAGAAGATATAGAAATGGCATACATCAGGGGATAGATATATCATATACAAAGGATGGTATCAAGCAACATAAAGGAACTCCTATCTATTCTATATCTGAAGGTATAGTTGTAAAAATAACCGATTATCAATACTATAGTTATCAAAGAGATTACTTTCAACTTCTTTCAATCTGCTCTTATCAAAAATATACTGATGATAAATATCTTGATATTTTTAGAGGCAAACAGGTACAGGTAAAAACAGAAAATTTACTTATAATATATTGTCACCTGGATGATTTCAATAAAGAATTGAAAGTTGGTCAAAAAATATATAAAGGGAATTTAATAGGTTTTATGGGTAATTCAGGGGTTGAATATATAGGCTCATCTCCACACTTACATTTGGAGTTATACCTGAATGGTTTTATAATTGGCGTTAATAGAAGTAGAAATAGCTTTGACTATAGTTATAACCTTATTTACTATATGTTTAATAACAAATAATTTAAAAAGATTAATTATCTTTTTTGAACTTATTATTTTTTAAGACGGAGGGAATAGTGAAATGCATAATACTGGCTGCTGGTAAAGGAAAAAGGCTTCAATCTGAAAAATATCAACTTCCAAAAGCCTTAAGAGAACTAAATGGGAAGCCTATTTTATCCTATGTCCTTGATAATATAAGTTTTATTGATTCGAAGGATATTATAATTGTCATAGGATTTATGGGGGAAATGGTCATTGAAAAAATTGGTAAAAATTATCATTATGTCTGGCAGAAAGAGCAACTTGGTACAGGGCATGCCGTAATGATGGCCCGCCAGTATTTTGAAGACCAACTAAACCTTATCTTGATGGGAGATATGCCTTTTATAAAAAGTAGTACTATTAAAAATTTTATAGATTTTCACATAAAAAATAAAAATGATTTATCTATTTTAACTGTTATGGGAAATGAAACCTCATCTTTTGGAAGGATAGTAAGAAATAAAAATGGTTTGTTAGAAAAAATTGTCGAAGTAAAAGATGCGAATGAAGAAGAAAAGAAAATAAAAGAATTGAATACTGGTATAATGATATGTAACAAAAAGGTACTTTCGTTACTAGATGAATTAAAAACTGATAATGCTCAAAAAGAATATTATTTAACTGATTTAGTAAAATTTTCGAAAGATAAAAATTATAAATTAGATGGCTATCAGGTATATGATGAAATTGAGTTTTTCGGCATAAATACTTTTGAAGATTTAGAATTTGCAGAAAATTATATTAAAAATATAAAAAAATAAAATAATATTGACTTAAAAACTACTTTTTTTATAATTTATTTAGTGAATAATATAATTAAATTTGTAGTATAAATTTTTAATAAAGTATATTTTCAAAATTTCTCATTTTTTATTCTAAAGGAAAGTATATGAAAGAAATATTTATCGTTGATGATCAGATGTATATCAGAAAAATGCTTCAGATGGTTTTACAGGAAAATGGCTATTTAACTCGTGAATTTGCAAATGGTAATGAATTTTTAGGATACATTCAAACTATGAATGAGAATGAAAAACCTATGCTTATTCTTTTAGATATAATGATGCCAGAAATCAGTGGTTTCGAAGTCCTTCAAAAATTGGCTGAAGATGAAAAAACTAAGGATATTCCTGTTATAATAATTTCAGCAAGAAACCAGAAAGAAGATGTTTTGCAAGCCTTAAAACTTGGAGCTAAAGATTATATGGTTAAACCTCCAAATGTTGAGATATTATTAAAAAAGATCAAAACCTATGTTTCATAAAAAACAAACAAAAAATTCTAAAGAATCATTTTTAATTTTTTTTTTTTACATTATAAAGTTATGATTAAGAATTCTTTAACTTATATTGAAGAAACTTATATTTAAGGGATAAAAAATTTTTATTAATAATTTTTAATTAAAAATTCAATGAATAATAATTATATACTTGATGTATGTTGTGGTATATGTCTTCTTGGTGTTTATCAACAGTTAGATTTTAATAATAATCAATATTATTTTGTTTTTTCTGGAGATAATATCTGTTGTGAGAATGAATATAATAAGAGAAAAGAAGTATTTTTAAAGGTTTGCGAGTATTATAAAATTAGTAATACCTTTATCATTCCTTATAATCATGAGGATTATCTTGAATTTATTAAAGGATATGAAGCTGAGAAAGAAGGTGGTGCTCGCTGTCTCCTATGCTTTAAATATAGGTTTATAAAACTATTTAAAAATTTAAAAAATATTAATTTAAAATTTGTTAGTTCTAATAATGAAAGCAAATTTGATAAAGATCAAATTATATATTTTTCAACAACATTAAGTGTTTCAAGATTTAAAAATTATGAAAATATCAAATTAGCTGCTGAAAATTTTATTAATGAATACTCAAATAATTTATCTGGAAAATATTCAGAAATTTTTAATAGTTTTATTTATAATTATTTTAATGATAAAAAATTAAAAATATCTTTTTATGAAAAAAATTTTAGAAATGATGAATTATATAAAAATGGCATAAAAATAGCTAAAGAATTAAATTTGTATCGACAAAAATTTTGTGGCTGTGAATTTTCAAAAATTGTAAAATAGTAAAATTATAAAATTAAGAAATGTTAAAATAGATAAAATCATAAAATAATAAAATTAAAAAATTAAAAAATAAAATAATTAAATAATAGAAAGAGGTATTTATTGAAAAAAAGATTTTATCAAAAATTATTTTGTTTAATTTTAACTTTAGTTTTATTTGTACTTTTTTTTAGTTGTCAGAACTATAGAAAAGAAAATATCATTAAAGAGAAGAAAATTCTATTT
>DAOOKC010000109.1:0-5001 GCA_035385485.1 Exilispira sp. | reverse complement strand
TAAAAATATTTTTTTTATTTTGATAGTGTATAGAAATGAGGTTTTCTATGAAAAAAAAGGATATTGACTTTGATGAATTAATAGCCCAAATAATGGAAAACGAAAGTGCTGGTAAAAATTTAACAGATGAAGAATATCAGTCGATTATAAACTTTATAAGAGAAAAACTTTTCGATTTTTTAATTTTCATATATAAATGCAAAAATAAAAATATAAGAAAGTCAAAAGAAAAATTAAAAGAGTTTTTGATTCAATTTTCAACTGAAGTTATTAAAAATTTTAATCATGGGAAGGTCGAAATAGAAATCAATATTTTATCAAATATTTTAAGTTTGATTAAAGATGATTTTCAAAAACAAATTTTGAATAATTAAATTAAGGTAAATATGAAAACTAATATCAATACTAAAAAGTTTTTTATTGCAAGTTTAATCTTTTTTATACTAATAATTTTTACAATCTTTTTCACCCAAAGATCTTATTGTGAAAGTTCGAATTTATTCCCAGTTCAATCGAAAAATGGATTTATCGAACTTTATTTAACAGAATCAGAGAAATATAGTTTTGGAAATTCTATTATAGAAAAAAAGCTAATAGAATTAATAGATAATTCAAAATACATAATAACAATTTTTGCATTTGATTTTGACAATGCCAACCTTTTAGAAGCTTTAATTGAGGCCTCAAAAAGAGGTGTTAAGATTAGGTTTATCTGTGATTTGAAAAATACTCCTTCTAATGTTTTAAAGATTTTTGATGCTCAAAATTGGCTTGTTTATTATAAAAGTAAAAATCTTATGCATCATAAGATAATTATTTTTGATGAGAAAATTGTTGGTTTAGGTTCGATGAATTTTGCAATTTCCTGCATGTATGCAAATAATAACGATTTTTATCTAATAAAAAATGAAAATATCGCAAAAATGTTTGAATCATATTTTGATTATCTTGCATATGAAAAAAACAAAGATTTATTAAGAAAACCTCAAACAATTGATGGAATAACTTTTTATTTTGCAAATAGCCCTTATTATAATATCAATGATTACATCAGTGGCTTAATAGAAAGAGCAAATAAAAGAATAGTCTTTGCATATTCTACATTCACAAATGATATTCTGGCAAAAAAAATAATTAAAAATGTTGAAGATAAAAAACTTTTCTTTTTTGGAATTTTAGAAAAAAGAAATGCATATTCGAAATATTCTGTTTATAATACATTTTTAAATAGTAATCTACATATATATCTTGATAGAAATGACTATTATATGCACCATAAATTGATGATAATTGATAACCTCATTCTTACAGGCTCTTATGCTATTTCAGATAGACAGAATACTGAAAAATCAATTGAATTTAATGATGATCTTGCCTTTTGTTTCGAAGATGAAAGAATTGCTGATTTTTTAGTCGAATATCTTAAATCACTTGTTCTAAGATGATTTTTATTTTATTCTATTTTGTTTAAGAAATTGAATTTAAATATTTTAAGTTTTTTAACTTTAATATGTAAAGTTTAATTTTGGTATAGATTAATGATCATCTGAACAAATGAGTCGAATTTTTCATCAAATTCAATACCATTTGCGAAATCTACTCTTATATCGAGTAATTCATAAATTAATTTTTTTAATTTTTCTATTATCTTTGGAATGTTGTCTTTTTTAACCTGCAAAAGATAAAGAATATATTCATAATCTGAAATTTTAGATAGCATATCTGTAAATCTAATATTTTCACATATTATCTTTTCTATCTCTTTATTTATATTATTAATAGGATCTTCAAATCTTAGTAAAATAAGTGAAAAAGGATATTTATATCTTTTAGCCTTTTGTATTTCGACTTCCATCAATTTTCCGAAGGCTTTAGAAGAAAAAACCGGTAAATTGCCAAGATAAAGATTTTCATGCCAGAAAGAATTGAAAGCAAGATTTTCTTCCATATCATATAGGTCAACTCTAAATTTATACCCTTTATATGTTATTATATCTCCATTATTCAATTTTTGTTTATTGGTTAGCACTTTTTTATTATTTATAAGTATTTCATCTTTGTTTTGAATACTTAAATTATTCTCCCCACTATCAAATGATATTATAAATTCATTTTTTTCTTCATCAAAAATTATTGGAAGTATGATATCAAGATTTTCAAAAGCTGGTTTTTTAAATTTATAAATAGGTTGTACAGGGTTTTCAATAGATTCAGAAGATAATAACCAGATGCTACCAAAATTATGCATCCTTTGTCACCTTCCTTTCAAAATATTCTATATCTTCCTTTGTATCTATAGAAATAAGATCAAAATCTACCTTTTGAACGATAATTTTTCCATTATTCTCAAGCCATCTAAGTTGTTCGAGTTTTTCTGTCTGTTCTAAAAAAGAAGGTTTTAATTTGACAAATTTATCCAGAACTTCTGGGGCATAACCATATATTCCAAAATGCTTTAAAAATTTAATTTTACTTTGAGCGTCTCTTGGAAATGGTATTGGACTTCTTGAAAAATATAGGGCATAATTTTGACAAGTACAAACAGCTTTAACATGAGCGGGATTGTTAAAAGAATTTATATCATCACTTTCTTTTGCTATGGTAAAAATTGAAGATGATATTGTAGAACTATCATAGCTTGAGACAAATTTGATAAATGACTCAATATAACCGGATTTCATACATGGTTCATCACCCTGTGCATTTATAATAAAATCATATTCTTTCTTTAGGTTGCAATATGCAGCATGAACCCTGTCAGTTCCAGAAGGAAGATCTGGATCTGTATATATTGCAGGAATAGAATATTTTTTACAAAAATCTATAAGTTTTTCGCAGTCAACTGCAAAGTATAGGTCATAATTTTTTGAATTTTTTAAGTTATCGAAAATCCATCTTATAAGCTCTTTTCCATGTAAAAGAGCAAGAGGTTTTTCAGGTAATCTTGTAGATGCAAGTCTTGATGGAACTATTACAACTGTTCTCATAAATTCCTTCAATTTAATTTTTTAATTATTTTTTATTTTAGCTTTTGATTTATATTTTGTTTTTTTATAAGTTTCTATATAATTTTAATGATTTAATTTATTTTAACTTAAATCTTATTTATTTCAAAATTACTTTTTATTTTCTCAAAAAAAATATTGTCTTTCATAATAATTACAAGTTTTTCAATATCTTTATAAAATGGATGATCTTTATATTCAAACTCAATCCTTTCATTTATATAATTTAAGATAAATTTCGTTATTTTTGCATAATCTTCATTATAAAATCTTTTAGCAAAAATGTTTGAAAGAAGCTCTGTTGCAAGAACTCCATATGTATTTTCTATAACCTTATTTAACTTTAAAACTGCATTTGCACCCATTGAGACATGATCCTCCTGATTTGCGGAAACTGGAATGGAATCGACAGAAGCGGGGTGGGCTAAAACCTTATTTTCAGAAACAAGAGCAGCTGCTGTATATTGAGTTATCATAAGACCCGATTGAAGACCCGCATCTTCAACTAAAAAGCCTGGAAGATTTGAAAGAGTCGGATTTAATAGCCTTTCTATTCTTCTTTCACTTATAGATGCAAGCTCACTTATTGCAATGGCAAGAAAGTCTGCATAAAGAGCTAAAATTTCTCCATGAAAATTTCCCTGTGAAAATATTTTATCATCTTCAAAGATAAGAGGATTATCTGTTGCGGAGTTCATCTCAATAGAAATAACATTAGCACAATCATAGATGGCATTTAATACGGCTCCATGAACCTGGGGGGTACACCTTAAAGAATATGCATCCTGAACTTTCGAGCAATTTTTGTGAGAAATTATTCTTGGGGAGTCTTTAAATAATTCATAAATAACCTTTGATGCATCTATCTGACCTTTATGAGGTCTAACAGCACTTATTTCTTGCCTAAAAGGGGTTAATGTGGCATTTAAGTTTTCGATAGAAAATCCTGCATTAAAATTTGCCCAAAAAATAAGTTTTTCAGCTTCTATTAAAGAATGCATAAACCATGAAGTCATATATGGCGTTCCATTTATTAAGGCAAGACCTTCTTTTGCTGAAAGTTTAAGTGGTTCTATATTTTTCTCTTTTAAAACATCAATCGAAGGCTTTCTATTGCCATTTACAATACACTCCCCTTCACCAATTAATGCAAGTATGATATGTGAAAGTGGCGCAAGATCTCCTGAAGCTCCAAGAGAACCTTTTTCTGGCACATATGGATAGATTTCTTTATTTAATGCTTCAACAAGTGTCTCTATTGTTTTTCTTCTAACACCTGAAACAGATTGCAAAAGAGAATTTATTCTAAGTAAAATTGTTCCTCTGACGATATGATAAGGAACTGGATTTCCAAATCCAACAGAATGAGAACGGATCAAATTATATTGAAGATTTTCAAGATTTTCATTTGAAATTGTTGTAGAAGCAAGAACTCCGAAGCCCGTATTTATGCCATATACAACTTTTTTCGATTTAATGATATCATCTATAATTTTTCTATTTTCATCAATTTTTAAAAGAAGCTTTTCATCTATCTCACAATTTTCATTGTAATATACAATTTTTTTATAATCTTCAAAACCAAGTTTTCCATTTAATTTAATCATATTTCCTCCAACTAATAAAATGCAAATTAATTACAAAAATGCAAATATTATCGTATGCAATTATTGAAGGAGGATTTATCGATCTTTAGTAAAATAAATATTCTTTTATTTATAATATTAAGGATTATATCTTACAATAGCAAATTCATTAATATTAGAGCTTATAAGACTATAGCCCGAGACAACTATTTAACCATTGCTATAAAACTCTTAAAAAAATTTTTTTATATTTTAATAAAATATTTTTTATTGACATTTTTTTTCATTATTTATTTAATAAATTATATTTTTTAATCAATATTTATTCATAAGGAGAATTCAATGAGAAAAAAAATTTTTATTTTAGTTTTATTATTTATTTTCACTTTTTTATTTGCATGTAAAAATGA
>DAOOKC010000108.1:0-5152 GCA_035385485.1 Exilispira sp. | reverse complement strand
GAATTATTGGGATATAGTTCATCCTGATGATAAAATTTTTATAAAAGAAAAAGTTAGAAAACGTCAGGAAGGAGAAACTGAAAAAGAAAATTACGAATTAAGATTATTAACAAAAGATGGAAATATTAAATAGGTTTATTTTGCAAGTGAAACAATTCAATTTAAAGGAAGACCCGCGGGACTTGTATCTATTCTTGATATTACAGAAAAAATGAAATTAATCGAACAAACTCAAAGGTGATTATATTAAAATTTCAATTTCAGATGAGGGTGCTGGAATGCCACCTGAAATCTCAAACAAGATATTTGATCCTTTTTTTACGACAAAAGCTACTGGTAGTGGTCTTGGTCTATCTGTATGTCAATCGATAATAAATAAACACAATGGTTTTATAGAGGCGAATTCCATAGTTGGAAAAGGTTCAACATTCACAATTTATCTTCCAGCTAAAAAAGAAAAACTATCAGAAACTCCTAAAATTGAATTAAAATCAGATTTCCCATATAAAAAAGTCCTTATCTTAGATGATGAAGAAATCATGCTTAAGGTCATGAAAAGAATGCTAAAAAAGTTTGGATTTGAAGTTGAGACTGCTTCAAATGGCATTGAAGCAATTGAAAAATATTTTTATGAAAAAGAAAACAAAAAACCATTTGATTTTCTAATATTTGATATGACCATTAAAAATGGTATGAATGGGAATGAAGCTATATCGAAAATAAGAGAAAAAGATAAAGATATTGTTGCTTTCGTAATGAGGAGATATAGTGATGATGATGTAATAAAAGATCCAAAGGAATTCGGTTTTACTGACTCCATAACAAAACCTTTTACAATAGATGATTTAAAAAGACTTTTATCCCTCTATTTTTAGTTTGTATTTGTAATTTTTTTATTTACTAACTTTTATTTATTTCATAACCGTTTTATTTCAAATCTTAAAAATTATGCTAATTTTTATAAAATAAATTAAAAATAATTTTTCGAGCTACATTACTAAAATATCTTATTTTACTAATAGCGAGATATGAATATAAAAAATATTGTTTTTGAATTATTTGTTTTTAACTTTATAATCAATATAAATTGATTAAATCTAAATTATATATTCTAATTTATAATATTAAGCTTAAGAAATTTATAAATACTATGAAAAAAGATCGATTTAGCAAAATTTTTATTTCTTTTTTCATTTTAGTTTTTATGCTTTTTGTTTTAAGTAGTTGTTTTTTATTTTTTATGCCAAAAAGTGAACCTCAAAGCAAGCAGCAGACAAACAATAATCAAGAACAAAATAAACAAGAAGCTCAAAATGAAATAAAGCAAATAAATTTTGACGAATATAAATCAAATTTTAAACCTATTGATATTTCAAAATTTAGCCAAATAGATAATTATGCGAAAGATGTTCCTAAAAAATTTGAAAAGGATATTGAGAATCTTACCAAATATTTAATACAACCTGCTAAAAGCGATATTGAAAAGGCAAGAGCTATATGGATATGGATAACTAACAATATTACTTATGATGTTGATGGATATTTCTCTGGTTCTATAACTACCTATGATGCACAGACTGCTTTTGAAAAAAGGATTGGTGTATGTAGTGGATATGCATCACTTTTTAAGAAGATGGCTGATTTAGCGAATTTTAAATGTGAGGTTATAACTGGATATGCAAAAGGTTATAGCTACAATCCCTCTATTAATCAAGTTCCAGAGAGCAATCACGCATGGATATCAATAAATGTAGATGGTTTGTGGTATCTTTGCGACCCAACATGGGGTTCAGGTTATGTTAACTATAGTAGAAAATTTGTTAGAAATTACGAAGAATTTTATTTCTGCACTAACCCATCGCATCTGATATATACACATTTTCCGTCAGATAGTAAATGGCAACTCTTAGAAAAACCAGTTGATGCAAGAACATTTTTAAATCTTATAAAAGTTTGGCCTTTATTTTTCAAGCTAAATTTAAAGCCAATTTCTCATCCTAATTTTAAGATTGAACTAAATGGCAAAAATTTAACCATAAGTTTTTTGACTTCAATTGAAGATGTAAGATTATTAGCAGCGGTTTATTCAAACGATACAGGTAAAGAAGCAACAAAACCAACTATTAATGAAATAAAAGAAGGGAATTTAAACAGATGGAATATAAATATAAATTTCCCTTCTAAAGGTCAGTATTTAATTTATATTTTTGGAGGTACCAAAAAAGACACCACCTTTTCTTCTGCAGCAATGTATTTTGTGGATGTAAAATAATTCTCGCCATGTCTCAACAAATCCATCTGAATCTGAAGTGCAAAAATCTATCTTCCCATATGCATAAGCTTCTGGATTAGACCAGCCATTGTTTTGTGCCCATTGAACTGTATCGTAAGTAGTGTACCAATATTGATATGCATACTCTGATTTACTATTATAAAGTACATTTCCTCTTGATATAAATATAGACAATCCGTTTTTCACTTCGCTTCCTGTTCCGAAATAACCTGGCATATATAATCCATCGATAGTTCCTTCCCTTGCAAATGCCTTTATGATAGTAATAGAAAGAACATTAATAACTGCTTGAGCTTTATCTTTCAAATTTGAACTAAAATTATACTGTGTATCATCAATTATCTTTTTACAAAAATCATAAAGATTAAAAAATGGTCTATGCAAAGATAAACCATCAGTATTCGCAATGGTAAAATTAAAATGTAAGGCTGTATCTCTAATGGTTTCAATAGAGCTTTTTTTGTTTTCCTGATAGATAGCACTTGCAAGATTATCGATACTCTGTTTTAAGTTTTCCATTTTAGACAAATCCACAGCTGCCATAGTATGACCTTTTGCAATTGATTCACTTAATGTCATCTGATGGTCGTGATATACATCTACAAATCTTATGGCAAAACCTTCTGGAGAAATAGTTGTGGGATCGAGGTATCCCGATGTTTCAGTATAGTAAAATAGACGATACATATCGATTGGATTGCCTGTATTCATTGAACCATTAAAATAAGATGCAATATCCTTAAATTCATATGCAACTTCAACCATAATTGTATTAGAAGAAAAATTAATATTATCAACTGAAGGTTGTGTTATTGAAATAATAGGAGCATTGTTATCTACCTGGCACATCTGCATTGAAAAGATAAAAATAGATAAAAATAGAAATAAGAAAAACTTTAAATAAATATTCAAAAATTCTTAAACCTAGAAAATTTATTTTTCCTATAATATTAAATAACACATAATTTATATTATTCAAATATAACATATTAAATATATCTAAAATATTTTGTAATTATAATTATTTTATTATAAATATTGTGAATATTCTCACATTAAATAAAAAATAAAATATTATAATATTTTAAATAAAATTAAGGATTTCTTCTGCATGGACTTCGGGAGTTACCTTATCAAAAATCTTTTTTATCCTTCCATCTTTATCTATTATAAAAGTTTTTCTTAATGTCCCTTCTATCTTTTTGCCATACATATTTTTAGTCCCCCAGCAGTTGTATAGTTTTATGACTTCAGCCTTTTCATCGGCTAAAAGCATAAAAGGTAGATTATATTTTATCTTAAACTTTTCATGGGACTTTGGGCTATCTTTTGAGATACCAATGACTATGGCTCCTTTTTCTGTAATCTTTAAAAAATTATCTCTAAAACCGCATGCTTCTTTTGTGCAACCAGGAGTATTGTCCTTTGGATAAAAATATAGAACGACCATCTTCCCCTTGTATTCACTTAAACTATGTTCTACTCCAGTTTCATCGGGTAATGTAAAATCTGGTGCTAGATCATTTTCTTTTTAAACTTTTTCCATATTCTCCTCCATCTTATGCTTCTTTTAAAAAACTCTTATTATAAATATAATTAGATATAAATATAAAAACAATGAAACTTTCATTTTATATAAAAAATTTTTAGTCAAAATAATAAATTCAGTTAAATTTTTTTATTTACAAAATTTTTTCATATACAAAAATTTTTTTTATGTATTAAATTATTATTAAATTAATAAAATAGATTTATGAAGAAATTTTATAAAGTAAACGAAAATATAGGTTATATAAATGGAAAGATATTTTTTTTCAGATGCATATGTTATTGGCAATGAAATAATTGATTCACAACATGAAAAACTTTTTGAAATTTTTGATAAACTATTTGAAGCTGTAGGTTTAGGTAAAGGCAGACTAATAATATGTGATATTTTAGATGAACTTTTAAATTATTCGAACTATCACTTTAATGCTGAAGAGGCCATAATGAAAGAAATTAATTATCCTTATTATGATCAACATAAAGATGAACATGAAGTTTTTATATCAGAAGTTAATGAACTTGTTTCAACTTATAAAAGTGGTAATTATGATGTAACAGTTAAAACACTAGATTTTTTATATTATTGGATATTAAATCATATTCTTGCTTCAGATAAGAAAATTTCAAATTTTATTAAAAACAATTTATAAAATAAATTTTTAATTATTTACCTTTTTATAGCTAATAAATAACTGCAAAGAACCTATTAGACAGATTAAAAAGACTACCAGCCAAACATAGATAATATTGAATCTTTTCTGAAAAAATCCAGAAAAAACAGGGCCTAAAAGAAATCCTATCCCGCTTAATATTTGAAATGCACCATTTAACTGGCCTCTAATATTTATTGGACTTCTATTTGCAACAAAAACATTTTGATGAGTTACCTGAATTATCTCTCCTGTGCTCCAGATTATGGTTGTAAGTAAGAACAATGGAAATATCTTGAAAACTCCATAAAGACCAAATCCAACGGCATAAAAAACACCTGCAAGAGCCACCATTAAAAATGCCGATTTTTTCTTTGTCAGATAGGATACCATTGGCGTAAGAAGTATGACTGTTATTGCATTTGTCGATTGAATTATACCATAAATCTTTGCACCATCTTCTTCAAAGATTTTAACCAGAAAAATAGGTAGAGTAAAACCAGCTTGTGAGTAAGCAAATGAAAAAAAGATCGTTGCAATTATAAATAAAAGAAAGATTTTATCCTTAAAAATAAAATTAATAGCTGAGTCATCGATCTTTTTTACATCTTTAGAAAAATTATCATTAGTATCATTTTTATTTTCATCTTCATTTTTAATT
>DAOOKC010000107.1:0-5222 GCA_035385485.1 Exilispira sp. | reverse complement strand
TAATTATACTGGTAATTTTATATACATATAACTTAGCAGGATCCTCTATCTCAGAAGCAATACCACCTGTAGATGGTTCTTCCTGAAAATAAAAGTTAATAATAAATACTGTACAAACTAGTAAAAGAGCTATCAATATTATATAGTTAATATATCTATGTTCAAATAGATCATATTGAAGTATAAGTAGAGAACCAAATATTAAAAAACTAAGACCAAAGTAAATTTGATTAATATCTGAATATAAAGTCATAACTCCATTTAATAGAATAAAAACAATTTGAACTATTCTTTTTGTTTTTAAATGGCCATCTTTTGTAGTCCAAAAAAATATTATTGCTTCAAGTAATAATAGAAATTTATAAAATAAACCTGTTCCGCTTAGTAAATAACCCAAAGTGAAGATTTCATTAAAAATATTCATTATTAAAAGTAAAACTATAAATGAAAAAAAGATAAAACCAATTCTTTTTTGAATTCTAAATTTTATATTTTCACCTAAATATTTGCTTTTATTTTTAGCTGAATTACCATCACTGGCATTAATATTCATATTTAACTTCCTTGGGTTAAATATGATATATAAAGTTCAAAAATCAATAGAAAAATGTTTAAATTTATTAATTATTTTCTAAATTAAAAAATTTTTAAGAAAGCCAGAATCCAGGATTATTTGATTTCAGATTTTGCAAATCTATATTTTTTAAAAGAAAAGGTTCTTTTTCTATATCTTTAAGCATTGAATTAAAAGTTTTTTCAAACTTTTTCTTTATTTTTTCATCAAATAAAGGATTATATTTACCTATTTTTCTATCATTTTCTAAATCGTGAAGATGATCTTTATATGAGATAGCAATTAATGCCTTTTTGCAAGCATTAAAACCTTTTTTATTTTTGACAAAAGGTTTTAAATTTTCTAAAATCAAAGTTGCCCTGGTTTCTAAAGATATATCTTTTGTTGGTTTAAAAACTTCAGGAAAATTAGCAGCAGTTAATAATATTGATAAATTTGCATAGGCAAACATTTCAGCATAATCCGCTTCTGCTAAAAATGGAGCTAATACGACTACCTTTAATGCATCACTTTTCTTAAGTTTTTCGAATCTTTCAACACTTAAGTTTCTTTCTTTTGCAAGTTCAGATAATACTTTTACATAGAATAATTCGAAATTTTCTAAAATATCTTCATACTTTTTCACAAAATTCCCTTTATTAAATTTGAATTTTTCAATAAAGAAACATAAATTAAATTTATTTATTTTATTTATTGTTATTTATATTTTTGTAATGTCAAGTTTTTTTTATTGAAAAGTTAAAAAAAAAATGTAAGTTTGATAAAAGAATAAAAAAAATGATAAAAAAAGATTATAAAAAGATAAATAAATTTTTATTTACTATAGTTTTAATTCTTTTATTTTTCTTATTTTCTTTTTGGGGCTGTTTATCTTCATATAAAAGTTCAAATAATTCTATTAATCAAAACAATTTACAAAATATTTTAGAAAATAAAAACCGGATGAATAATTTTACTTATTTAATCCAGAATGAGCAAATGACACCAATTCAATACGAAATAAATGATTATCTTATTAAACCATTTGATTTTTATAAAATATATAAAAACAAAGAAGAATTAAACTTTGATTTTGAAAAAAATAAACCCTCTTTTTTACAAAATATAGATATTTCTTTTTTTGATAGATGTGATCCATATTTTGATTTTAGACTTTATAATGAAGTCTTAAATTATTTTTCTTATCTTTTTTTAAATAAGGATTTTAATCAAATATTAAATTATCTTATAAAATATAAAGATAAAAATCCTCCATCTTCATACGAGATACAACTTGGAGATATAATAAATGTCTATCAAAATGGCATAGAATATCGATATCCACTTGAAAAAGGGGCTACAATAATTGAATTTATAGATAAAAGCTATCAGATTAAATTTTCAGATGGCAGAATTTTTTATCTTCTTTCAGATGGAATTTATTTTGAAACATATGAAGATGGAAGCGAGATCTATTATGTTGATCCCAATAACAATTATTTCAGGATATGGATTGGCTCAATCTTACTTACGAAGTCTTCAAATTTCATAGAAATTCAGGTTGGTACATCAAGTATTTCTTTATATAAAGTGAATAAACCTTTCATTAAGTACTATCAACCTAAAAATTTTGAACTTTATATCTATTTAAAAGATAATTTTGAGAATTTTGACAGTATTATTACTAATTTTAATATTAACAACCCTAACATAGAAAGGTTATTATATAAAACCTCAGATAAATTTTTCATATCTTTTGAAAACATAGATAAATCATTTTTTTTCAATATTGAAAGTTATCTTATCTCATTAAAACAAAATCTAATCAAGACTATTTATTTAATAGATAGTAATTCTAACAAAAAACTATTAAGTATATTTTTGCCTGAAGGGATAAAACTTTCTGAATTTTATTCACAATATTCAAAAAGTGAAGTCAATCTTGTATATAACTACAAAAAACTAAATCTTGGTAAATTTTGTTTTTATTATTCTGATGGTGTCGAAAACTTAATTAACAAAATAGACAATGAAGAACTGGAAAAGATTATAAATATAATATCTAACAACTTAAACTGGCAAATAAATGAGCCTATAGTTGTCGTATTACCCGAAGATATCTATGAATATCAATCTTTACTTTCAGGCTCACAAGAACGAAAATTTAGTTATTTGCCCGATGGATTCACCCGTGATGATATTATAATCTTCTGGCCATTAAATCTTCCTAGATATTATGAAGATAAAGATATGAAATATTTTTTTGAAAAGGAGTTTTATACTATCTTACTATTTCAACTTGTAAAAAAGATTTCCTATCAACAGGTCGGATATTTTTCAAGATTGCCTTACTTTATTCAAATTGGACTTCCTCTTTATATAGCGTCTTTATATGATGAAGACATAAAAAATTATAATGAAAAACTTTTTAATGTTTTAATAAAAAATAATTTTAACTTCGATAAGGCATTGTTAATTCTTACCAATCCTGAAAGTACACCAATGCCCACTTCAAAATATATTGCTTCATTTTCTTACATGTTGATAAAATATATCTTTTCAATATATGAGCATAATAAAATAACAGATTTTATAAGGCAATTTAAGATTGATATAAATAAAGAAAACCTTTTGATTGTTCAATCAAATCAAGATTTTATGGATTTTTCCAATAGAAATATCTTCAAAATTTTCGGAGTAACTTTAGAAAAACTTATGGAAGCCGCCTGCCTTAAAACAAGCGGCTTTTAATCTTTAAACTTTTTCACCTTTTTCTTTTAATGTGGCTAAGACTTTCTTTTCATCATATTTAGTAAAAAGTATAAGCGATATTATGGCAAAAACAAAGGCAATAATAGCTGTCAATCTAATCCCGATTGGGTTTGAAACGGTTTTACCAAGAAGAAGAACGGATGGAAAGATTATACCTGCAATTGATTGTCCTAACTTTGACATAAAGGTTCTTGCCCCAAAAAAGATACCAGCTTTATATACCCCTGTTTCATAACCATGAGCATCTGCAATATCTGCTATTATAGCATTTGGTAAAATTCCAAATATTGCAAGGGGTAGTGAAAGCAATATAACAACAAGCCATCCCTGTAAAAGTTTATTGAAAGGAAGAAGACCGAGAGCAAAAGCATAGACATAAACTATCATAAAGATAATAAAACCGATAATTATCAATCTTTTTTTACCAATTTTTTTAGCAATAAGATTTATTGGAACATAAAAAACAAAAGAAAGACCAAACATAACTATTTGCATAAATGAAACAAGAGATTTTTCAAGACCTAAAAGTGTTGTTATATAATAAACAAGCCCTGTAGAAGCTATTGTTAATGCAACCCAATATCCTAAATCTGAAAGGGTGAAGAAAAGGAAATTTTTATTTTTAAATGCTGTTACAACAGACTTAAAAATTCCTTCTTCTGAAACATGGTATTCTGCATATTTTTTTTCATCTATAAAAATTATAGGTAAAAGCATAAAAATAAAACCAATTACAGCAAATCCACAAATGGTATATTGAAAAGCTGCTACACTGGATAATCCTGTTTTTTCAAGAACAGCGGATATTGAATATACCTGAGAACCGATTGCAAAACCTATAGCCCAGGTTATTGAAATATAAGTTGAAAGATTTAATCTTTCATCAGGATTATGGCCAATTTCTGACATAAGTGCAAAAAATGAGGTAACATACATCGTCATAAACCAATAAAACAAAAGTACTGTAAAAAATAACCAGATTGCATTAATAACACTAACATAACCTGTAATTGGAACAAAAACAAGAACAGAAAGAAGTGCAAATGGTAAAACTGAAATAGCAAGAAACAATCTTCTTTTACCAAATTTTGATTTATTTCTATCTGATAGACCTGCTACAAGAGGATCTGTTATCGCATCAAAAAGCCTTCCAGAAGCTAAAACAAGACCAATGATTGTTAATATTCCAAAAATATAACCTTGATATACAAAAGGAGGGAATATAGATTTTGATGATGTCTCAGGTGGGAGGTAAAAGTAAGTTAACAGATTTCCTACAGAATATGATGTCAAAGACCAACCTAATTGTCCTAAAGCATACATCCATTTTTTCCATAAAGGTAGAGTTTGAATTGCATTAGAATTCTGTTCCATACATTTTCCTTATAAATTTTTATTAAAATCTAAAAAAAAAATACCAAATATTAAAAAAAGTTAATTAAAATTTTTTTATCTGAAATATTGTTTTTTTATTTGTATTATTATTAATTTCATAATATTATTTGCATATAATCTATGCATATTATTTTTATATTAACTATGAACAATTACATAATATTTATTCAATTATTCCAATTTATTATTTTACATTTTATTATCAATAAATTAAAATTTAAGATTAGAAAAAGAAATATTAGAAATTAATTTTTCTATTAATTTTTATGAAAATTTTATTTAAATCATTGTAGATTAAAAAGGATATTTCAATTTCTAAAAAAAAAGAGCTGCCAAAAAGGCAGCCCCAAAAGAGGTGGCGGTTATTCTTATCTGAGTAACTGTAAAATCTGCTGTGGTTGGGTATTTGCCTGTGCAAGCATTGCTGTAGCAGCTTGAGTAAGGATGTTGTTTTTTACAAAATTTGACATTTCAAAAGCCATATCTGTGTCACGAATTCTAC
>DAOOKC010000106.1:0-5246 GCA_035385485.1 Exilispira sp. | reverse complement strand
TGCAATTTTATTTATAGCGGAAGACCCACCTACTGAATATGGTAAAATATCTAAGTCCATAGTTTTGGGAACCCATATAACCTTAAAACCACTGTTTGAAAGTTGCTCAAGTACCAAAGAAGTATCATCTCCTCCCGCACCAACTAAAATCTCAATACCCTCATTCTGAAGATTTTTCTTAACCTTTTCAAATCCATCAGGTATTGAATGAAGTTTAACTCTCGAAGTTCCAAGAACTGTACCACATTTTTTCGAGCGATTGTCCACCATTGAACATGGAATCTTAATGCCTGGATTTTTATCAAGGTTATAAAGCCCTAGATAACCATTTGGAATTCCTATTACTTCAATATTTTCATTATCAGCAGCGAAAACAACTCCTCTAATAACTGCTTCAAGCCCACCACAATCACCACCACCAGTAAATAGTCCTATTCTCATAATTAACTCCATAAGAAAAGAATTATTTTTAGGTATTTAATATTTATAATATATTTTATCCCTTTTAATTTTTTTATTATCATTTTATACTTATTAATTTATTATTTCATCCACTCCGTTAATTCATCCTGGATTTTCATTACAGATTTTTTGTTTTTTTCACAATAATTTTCAAGTGCATTAAGCAATTCATAAGATGTCATAGGATTGACAAGATTCATGGTTCCAATCTCAACAGCATCTGCACCAACACTAAAAAATTCAAGAACATCATTAAAATTATTAATTCCTCCCATTCCAATTATTGGTAAGTTTGTTGTTTTTCTTGCTTCATATATGTGATATAGTGCAATTGGCTTAATAGCAGGTCCTGAAAATCCTGCAAAGATGTTTTTAAATCTAGGTTTTTTAGAGTTTAAATCTATTGAAATACCTTTCATAGTATTTATTAAGCTTATAATGTCTGCTCCTGAATCTTCCGCTGCTTTTACAAAAGGAGAAATAGACTGAACATTTGGAGAAAGCTTAACAATTATTGGAGTTCTAGTTTTTTTTCTTATTTTATATATAAGTTTTCCCATAGTTCTAGGATCTTGAGAAAATGCAATACCACCTTTTTTTACATTGGGACAACTTACATTTATCTCATAAAAATTAAAACAATTAGCTGAATCAGCAATTTCTACTAATTTAATAAAATCTTCAACCTTCTCACCATTTATATTTATTATGACCGAACATCCAGAATCTAATAATGATATGAAATATTTTGAATATTTTGAAATTACCTGCTCTATTCCCAGATTTGCAAGACCTATTGAATTTAACATGCCTCCATATACTTCATATATTCTAGGAGGAGGATTGCCATCTTTAGGGTTTAATGTTGTGCCTTTTATAGTTATCCCACCTAAAAGAGAAACATCAAAAAAAGGTTCGAATTCTTCCCCATAACCAAAAGTTCCAGAGGCAGTCAAAATAGGATTTTTCAGTTTTAATTTTCCTTTTTTTACTTCCAGTAAAGACATATGAATCCTTTTTTACATTTTTAATCAAATAACTTTATATATATTTTTTTAATCATCTATCTTTTTTTTATTATTTATCTTTTAATATTTAATTTCAAGTATTAACTGAATTATAAACCATTCAATATTTTTAAACTCAATACTTTCTATTTTAATTTTTTATTTTTTTTAATTTTTTACTTTATAAATTTTTTTCTCATATTAATTTATTCTTAGCTTTTTTATCATAGTTTTATATCTTTATAATAAACAACAGGTCCTTCCTCACATAAATAAAGATATCCCCCATTTTCTTTAGAAATGGCACAACCAAGGCATGCGTGAAAACCACATCCCATAAAAGATTCTAAAGATAAATATGTCTCATATAGTTTTTCTTTATTCCATTCTATAAATGATTTTAACATAGGATTAGGACCACATAGAAAAAAGACTGGATTTTTATATTTTTTTACCAAATTGTTAAATTCAATGCTATTTAATGCAGTAATCACATTTCCCTGAAAAAACTTACAATTGCATCCCGCATAGATTTCATCTTCTTGAAGTAATCTATTTTCGACAGTAAAATAAATTGTGGAAAAATAATATTTTATATAATCGTCTGGCAATAAAAAGCTCTCATCTTTCATCCCATAAATAAGGTTTATATCTAAATATTCATAATTTTCTTTAACCTTATTAGCATAATAAAATAAAGGTGCTATACCGATTCCTCCCGCAACGAGAAAAATCCCATCTACCTTTTGCATAAATGAATCATCCAGAGGGAAGTTGTTACCAAGAGGACCAATCATCTTAAGTTTAGTTCCTACTTTTTTTGTCGAAAGAAGTTTAGTTCCTTCACCTTTTACTTGATAAAGTATTCCTATTTCGAAATTATCCATGTAAAAAACAGAAAATGGCCTTCTTAAAAAAGGTTGAATTGATTGGGGTTCTATTTTAATATTAACAAATTGACCCGCAAGTATATTGAAATTCTGAGGACGTGATATAGCTAATAAAAAATAATTTTCATTAATTTTATCATTTTTAGTTATTATAACTTCATAATCACCAATATTTTTCTTAGACATAATTAACCTTTTAATATAATAATTAAATATAATAATCGAAAATTTTTATTAGATTTGCTAACAATTTATTACAATTAAAAAAAATCTTCCTTAAAATTAAAATTTTTCAACCCATAAAATATAGTGGTTTTGTAAAAAACTCATCTTCTTTATCTGAAGATTTATAAACAAGTTTTCCGTTTTTAAAAACTTTGACTATCTTTCCTTTAACATTTTTATTCATATAAGGTGAAAATTTAGCCTTTGAATGGAAAAAAGAAGCAGTTATTTTTTGCTGATAATTTGGGTCAAATATAGTTATATCTGCTATATAATTTTTAGCTAATCTTCCTTTATTATTAAAATTAAATCTTTTGGCGGGATTTATTGTAAGACTTGAGATAAGTTGATCCAATTTCATCTTTTTAGTCAATACAAATTCATTATATAAAAGTAAAAATGTTGTTTCAAGTCCTGTTATACCAAAAGGAGCTAAAGAAATATCCAGATGTTTTTCTTTTTCAAGATGTGGTGCATGATCTGTTGCTATTATCTCTATCTTTCCATCTATAAAATATTCTTTTAATGCATTTTGATTTTCAACTGACCTTAAAGGAGGTGAAACTTTAAAAATAGGATCTTTAGTTATGCAATTATCTTCGTTTAATAATAAATGATGTGGAGTTACATCAAAACTGATATCAACTCCTTCTTTTTTAGCTTCTAAAGCTAAATCCACTGCTTTTTTTGTACTTAAATGAGTTAAGTGAATTTTTGAATCTGCTAATCTTGCAAGTTCTATATCTCTAAAAGCAATTAAAGTTTCTGCGATATCTGGTATTCCTTTGATTTTTAATTGTTTTGAGACTTTTCCATAGTTGATAACCCCACCTTTAAAAAAATCATTTGATATACAATGTTCCATAACTATAAAGTTGAATTTTTTGGATAATTTTAAAGCTTCAAATAAAAGTTCAGAGTCTTTAACTTCACTTCCATCATCAGTAAAAATAGAAAAACCTGCTTTAACATTTTTTTCAAAGTCTACAAGTTTTTTACCATCTCTTTTTTCAGTGATACAACTTGCAGGTACAATATCTATATATGATGATAAAATATTAATATCTTTAAAATGTTCTTCATTTTCTATAGGAGGATCGGTATTTGGCATGGCAACACATGTTGTATAACCACCATGAAGTGCAGCAAATGATCCGCTTTTAATATCTTCCTTTAATGTCTGCCCAGGATATCTAAAATGAGTGTGAATATCAATGAAACCCGCAAATACATATAAATTATTCAAATTGATTATTTCGCAATCAATCTTCTCTATTTCATTTAATGCAATATCTGATTTTATCTCTTTTATAATACCATTTTCAATTAATATATCTTTCTTTTCTCCAGAAAAACCCTGGCTTTTATCAAACAACAACCCTCCAGATAGAAGAGTTTTCACAATTCCCCCATCTTTTGCATGATTTTTATCTTACTTTCAATGACTCTATAAAATTCATTAATGTTTTTTACTGTTATTTCACCAGTGCCAAAAGAAATTCTATTCATTCTTTCAAAGTCTTTTAATATTCTTCTTGTTTGGTCAAGATCTAGCCCCGCCCAATTCGCAATACTATCAATTGTTTCCTTAAATGTTATAGGATCAAGATAATTTTTTGATACATTATTTCTGCATTCAGCAAGCATGCAAAATGTATCCATAATTCTTAACTCAGGATCTTTTAATAAAAGTATCTTAACCCTTCTTTTCGCCTCATAAATTCTTTTTGCAAATGATCTAATAAGCTTTTCAATCCAAGCAGGATTTGCTGTTAACAAAAGGGTAAAGTTATCTTTATTGAATTCCAATACCTTTATGTCTGTTAAAGCCTCGACAGTTGCTGACCTTGGTTTTCTTTCTATAATAGCCATTTCACCAAAAATATCGCCAGGACCAAAAACATCAAGTATCTTTTCTTTTCCATCTATAAGCTTTGTTACTTTTACTTTTCCTTCTTGAATCAAATAAAAGGTTTCACCAGGTTCATATTCAGCAAAGATAATATCGCCTTTAGCATAAGTTTTTCCAAATTTTGAAAATAAATCTATACCCATAATACCTCTTTTCTCTTAAAAACTCTTACAAAGAACCAAGTAATCTTTTTGCTTTTGTAGTTGTTTCATCAGCAGGCTGTAAGCTAATAATCTTAGCCAGCAATTTTTTACAATTTTCTGTGTCTCCCTTTAATTTATATGTTTCTGCCAATTCATAAAGAGATTCTTTTATTAAATTAGATGAAGAAAAATCTGAAATAAATTTTTTAAATACTTTTTCAGCACCATCAAAATTCTTCATTCTCTTTAATATTTTACCCATCTCAAGTAATGATTTAGCTTTGTATTCTTCTGAAGTATTTGAATCATCATAAATCTGTTTGAAAAGCTTTAACCCTTCCTCCAGTTTTGAAGCCATAACCAGGTTCACAGCCTCATAATATTTTTTTTGCTCGATATTTTCTTCATTTTCTTTTTTAACCGTTTCTACCTTTTCATTAAATTGCTCTGCATTACCCAATACTGACTCTGGACTTTGATTTGCAATTTCTGAACCTGATTCATCTACAATAAGTGATTCCAAAGCTTTAAGCTGTGCTAATGCCTCATCTTTATTTAAACAATCTGGATATAGTTCAAGTAATTTATTAAAACAATACCTTGATTT
>DAOOKC010000105.1:0-5248 GCA_035385485.1 Exilispira sp. | reverse complement strand
ACTTTATTTTCTGGTTAAAAAAAGGTAATAATTATATAATTTTATTTATCGATCCCAAGGGAACTGAACACACAGACGGATACAGAAAAATTGACGGTTATTCAAGGATATTTGAAATTGGCGATCAAAAACAAAACAGAGTCTTTTCATACAATGAATTTACTATAAACTTGAAGTTATTACTTAAGCCGAAAAGAGGAATAGCAGATGTTTTAGAAAATTATAAACAATATTGGTTTGACACATTTGATGATTTTACAAATAAAATCCAATTGCAAAGATCCCATTAGGAGAGAATTGAATGACGGAAAATAAGAAAAAATTACGGCAGTAACATTCCGACTTGTCGGGACGCCATGTTTTCGAACTCTACGAAAGCCTTCGGCTTCCTTGCCAAGTTGCACTCTCGCCTGTTGGCTCGTGGCACACAACAGCAGCCTCTACTAAAACCGCTCATATTTGCAAAACATTAAGTGAAATATGGTAGCAAGAATAATTTTTTAAAACCTTTTTCATTTCAGCCACATTGGATTAATTTTGTAGTCTCTTATAGAAAAACATAATTAATAGATGTAATTTATAGATTGCTTCTTGTATCGATTGTAGTACTTGTTCGATTAATAATAAGACTGATGACAAGTTAGCTTTGATTATACATCGCCTAGTTTTGGCTAAGGTAGCTTTAGAGATAGGAAGTTAAAACCTTTAGGGCAAATTTTGAAAGAGAAAAGAGATGAAAATTAAGATCATAAGCCTTACCGAAGAAAATTTTAAAAGATCCTCTAAAGAGCAATAGTTATCCATTTGGTTGTAAATATTGTATTTATTAGCAATTTCAAGAAGAGTACATAGATAAAGCAAAAAAGATAATGTACATTTTTTTTATAAATTTAATTAAAATATCTTAAACAAAAGGAAAATATCTCTAATAATTATAAATCCTAATTCTTTTAATACTTTGACTTTTTGAAAATTGAAACAATAATTTATCTAGTTTCATTATGATAAAAGAATAAAACAGGTAAAATATTATAAAAAAGACAAAGGAATAAAAATGACAATAAAATTAACTTCTTATGGTGCTGCAAAAGAGGTTACAGGGTCTAAACATCTTTTATCAGTTAACGGGATTAATATATTGATAGATTGTGGGATGTTTCAGGGTAGAAGAAAAGAGGTTGAAAGGAAAAATAAAAATTTTAATTTTGACTCAAGGAAAATTGATTTTGCAATCTGCACTCATGGGCATTATGATCATTGTGGAAATTATCCAACACTTGTGAAAAATGGATTTAATAAAGTAATATATTCGACTGATGCGACAAAAGAGATTGCTCAAATTGTTATGAAAGATTCTGCACATATACAAAAAAGTGATATCGAGTTTTTGAAAAAAAGAGCTTTGAAAGAGGGAAGAGAGTTTGAACAGATCGAACCTTTATATACAGAAGAAGATGTAGACAATGTCATGAAAATCTGGCAGGGGCTTAATTATAACGAGTTTGTAGAACTTAAAAATGGAGTAAGATTTAAGCTGATTGATGCGGGGCATATACTTGGTTCTGCTCAGGTTGTGTTTGAAATAGAAAAAGAAAATGGGAAAATTGAAAGGATTCTTTTTACTGGAGATCTTGGAAGAAAAGGGATGCCTATATTAAAAGATCCAGAAATAGATCCCGATTTTGATTATATAATATGCGAATCGACTTATGGAGATAGAGTTCATTCTAAGTTTGAAAACCTTGAAGACCAACTTGCCGATTTTATAAATAAAGTTTATGATCGAGGAGGTAAGATTATAGTACCTTCATTTGCAATAGGAAGAACTCAGGAACTTGTATATTTAATTCATTTACTTGAAGATAAAAATAAAATCCCAAAAGATTTAGAAATATTTGTTGATAGTCCAATGTCTTTTAATATCACAAAAATTTTCGAAAAATATATTGATTATTATGATGATGAAACGAAAGAGGCTTTTATAAAACACTATAAAAATCCATTTGGTTTCAATAAATTAAAATATATTCAAAGTGTCGAAGAGTCTAAAAAACTAAATGATATGACAAGATGTATAATTATATCATCTAGTGGGATGGCAGAAGCAGGAAGAGTACTTCATCATCTTGCAAATTCGATAGAAAATCCAAAAAATGCAGTTTGTATAGTAGGTTTTATGGCTGAAAATACTCTTGGAAGAAGGATTCTTGAAAAAGAGAAAGAAGTTAAAATATATGGTACATATTATCAAAACAATGCAGAACTTGCAGTCTTCGATTCTTTTTCTGCCCATGCAGATTATTCTGAGATAATAAATTATCTTAAAAACTATGATAAAAGAAGAATAAAAAATATCTTTTTAGTTCATGGTGAACAAAAATCAATAGAACAGTTAAAAATTCATCTAAATGAAACAGATTTTTCGAAGACAACCGCTGTCGAACCTGAAGTTGAATATTTTTTATAGGTAAATTTTATTTATAAAATAAAAATTTTATGAATATCTGATTATGAGGCTAATATGAAGAGAAAAAAATATTTTTTCCTTTATTTTATTTTGTTTCTAGTCCTTATTATAACTTTATTTTTTGTAATAAATTATTTTACTGATATTTTTGACCCAATCATTGAAAAAATCTTTAAAAAATCAGGCGAAATAATACCACAAACAGAAAGATTTTTGATGAAGCAAGCCTTTGCTGGAATTTCAATAGGAACATTTATCCTTGTCTTTGTCCTTTTAATTTATCCATTATTATTTACAAGTATTGACGCACAAAGTTATTATAGAGATTTTTTTTTCGGTATATTAACAGCAATAGTTTTTTATATCACTGAGCAATTTAAACTAATAATAACAAAATTTAAAACAGTGGATTTCCTTCTTGTAATTTTAGCCATTATAATTTTTACTTATATTATCATAGAGTTAGTAGCATCACTATTTAAAAACAAGCAGAAGGCACTCACTTTTAAAAGCCAGACTATTGCAAATATTCTTTCTGGTATTGTATTTAGTATGATTTTAACTATTATTAAAAGCCTGATTTAATTTTTTTTAAGATAAGATAGAAAAAAAGCTATAAAAAAGTGGTTTAAAAAAGTCAGACAAAAAAATTGTTTTAAAATTATAGATAAAGTTATAGTTATCATATATTATGTTTTGCTAATTAACAATATAAATAAATAAAAATAGAAAAATGAAAAAGTATAAATTAATAGAAAATAGAGAAAACAAAGGAAATATAAAATAAATAAAATATAAAAAGGATAGAAACCAGATAAAAATTTAATATAAACTGATTATAATATGAAAAAAATCTTTCTTTTTATATTTATATTTATTACTATAACTTTGTTAATAACATTATATTACACATTATCAAATGCAATTTTTAAAGCCAATAAGGTTCCAATGTATGCTACTAAAGTTTCATATTGAGGGATGATGGAACATTATTGGTATCTGGTTATAACTTTCATGGTGCTCTTGGAACAAATTATAAAAAGGATAGATTTAATTTTACGAAAGTTCTTGAAGATGTGACAGATATTTTAGCTGGCACATATCATTCTCTTGTCTTGAAAAAGGATGGTAGCCTTTGGGTCAGCGGGAAACAATTATTATGGTCAACTTGGCTATGATGATATGAAAAATAAAATAGTTTGGACTCAGATTTTTATTTTTGAAAAAAGAACAAAAAATAAATAAAACTTATTATAAAAATTATTGTAAAAGATTCTAATCAAAATTTGGTAAAAATATTTTACTAAATAATATTTTACATAAATTATTTTGCTATAATTTTAGTAAATATTTTAATAAAAAATTAATTAAAAAAACTTTATATTAATTGCCAAGCATCTGTTTTTCTATCTTTTCATAATAATTTATTACTTTTCTTACATATTCTCTTTTTTTTGTATAAGGCTGGTAATAAAATGATCGTTTAAAACCATAAATGATAATATCTTTAAGCTGGCGTTGATTTATCGGGAAATTATCAAGTGCAAGTTTTAATTCATTTGAAACAGATGTTGAAGAAACAAGTCTATTGTCTGTGCAGAAGGTCACAGAAAGTTTATTTTCAAGCATTTTCTTCAAAGAATGCTTGCTGATATGATCAATTTTTGGAACAGTTTGAAGATTACTGGAAAGACATACTTCGATGGTAATTCTTCTATCGGCAATATAATTCACAAGGTCTTCAATATATTTTTTCTTATCTGTAATCTCAGGTGATGTTATCATTGATTCGTCGAAAAGGAAAAGTCCATGACCTATTCTATCTGCATGAAGTGCGGTTATCGCTAAGAATATTGATTCTGGTCTAAATGCTTCACCCGCATGAACTGTTTTATGTAGAAAATTTTCATGTATATATCTATAACTATCTGTGTGGCGATCTGCTGGATTTCCATATTCACTTCCAGCAATATCAAAGCCAACGACTTGAATATCTGTGTTTTTTCGAAGATAAACAGCAGCTTTTGCAGCTTCGAGTGAAGCAAGAATAATCTTTTCTTTTTTTGTGGAATATTTTAATAGATTAAAAAATTGCTTATAAAAAGGAGAAAAATTTTCATCGCAATATCTCATCGCACAAATAATAATACCAAAATCAAACTCTGGTTCATCTGGCAAAATCTTCATATTTATCTCTTCTCTTGCTCTTTTTAAGCCTTTATCTGCTGCTGTAACAATATCTTCAAATCCAAGATTATCAGTCATCAAAAGTTGAGGGGCAAATCGAACTTCTATGTAGCGAACTCCTTCTTCAAAACAATCCAAGGCAAGTTCGTATGATATTCTTTCTATCGATTCTTTATCTCTCATAACTGCACAGGTATATGCAAAACCTTTTAAGTATTCATCAAGGTTGTTATAAGATTTTTTGAATACAAGTTCTCTTAAACCTTCTTCAGTATAGGATGGAAGTTCGACTTTCTGACTTTTTGCAAGTTCGATAAGAGTCGGAATCCTTAAAGATCCATCAAGATGAAGATGTAAATCAGTCTTTGGAATTTTTTTAATAAATTCATCAGTATACCACTTCATTTTATCCCCCCTATCTTGAATATATTTTACCTGAAAATATTATTTGGTAATATTGGAAAAATTAAAATTATTAAAACTATTAAAATCAATATGATTGGCAAAGGCAATCTATAAAGGATTTTACCCTTAAAAAGATTAAAAACGCTATGCTTTTATCCCAATCATTTTCTGCAACTTTTGGAAAAGTAA
>DAOOKC010000104.1:0-5248 GCA_035385485.1 Exilispira sp. | reverse complement strand
GTAAAAGTATGAATAAATCTATAAAAACAAGATATCTTATGATTTTTTCTCAAATAATAATATTTATATTAATAATATTTATCTTTAAAGCCTGTGTACTTCATTTACCAAAAATAGATTTTAATGAAAACACCTTAGAATATAAAATAGAAGAGATAAGATATAAATATGATCTTCCAGCTATTTGCGCAGTTGTAATAAATAATGAATCGCCTCCTGTATTTACTAGTGTGGGTTATAGAAATGTAAATGATATAAATAATAAAGTTACAATTTATGATAAATGGCATATAGGTTCAATAACAAAATCTATAACATCAACACTTATAGCAAAGTTAATAGAAATAAATTCAAATATCAAATGGAATACAACAATTATTGAAGTCTTCCCAGAGATGGAAAATGAAATAAATCCAGCTTATAAAGATGTTAATTTCATTGACTTACTATCTCATACCTCTGGAATTATCGGTGATATCTCGAAAGTAAATGGATGGAATAATTATTGGACTGACACTACACCAATTGTTGAACAAAGATATAGAATAACAAAGGATATATTAAAATTTAGTCCCGAATTTCCAAAAGGCACTTATTTATATAGCAATGCGGGATATATTGTAGCTGGAGCTATGATAGAAAGGCTGATGAATATGTCATGGGAGGATCTTGTAAATCAATATATTTTTAAACCTGTTGATCCAGATAATATATATTCAGATAATCCTAGAGTTTTGGGACCTGCAGGTACTATTCACACAACAATGCAGGATATGTTGAAATTTGCTAATATCCATCTTGATGGTTTAAAAGGGAATTATAAATTTTTATCCAAGGAGCAATATCAAAAATTATATCATGTAATTGCTGATTCTTATGCGCTGGGTTGGTTGGTTTCTGGATCATCAATTTATAATTATGGTTGCAACTTGAAATGGTTTGCAGCAATCTATATATATTATGATAATTCAAAAAATATAAGCAATATAATTTTTTCTGCATTTAATGCTGCTTATGCTGATTTAAAAAAAAATTATGATATTATGAATGAAGTCATGAACACAATCTGGAGTTTTGATTTTTCTCAACAAGAAAATAAATTAAAATAATCTATTAAAATTAGATTTTCAAAATAAGCTTATTTCTATAAAAAAAGTTAAAAATTTTGTAATGTTTCACTTTTATTTTTATCAATATAAATGATAAATAAAAATTTATTTTATGGATAATTTTATTTTTAAAAATTTTAAAAGAGGATTTTGTCATGAATTTAAAGAAAAATATTAAAAATCTAATATTTTTTCTTTCTTTATTATTCGTTATTATATCTTTTTTTAACATAAAAGTTTTTGCTAAAGATTCCTCTGTTTTTTTTAATATTGGAGCATTTTTTAATAGAACTATTATTGTTGGTTATTCTTATTACTTATTTCCTGAATTAGCTTTAAGAGTATCTTTGGAATTTCTTCTTACTACTGGTTCGGGATATGTTGCCACTGCTTCTATAATAATTTTGGGAGTTCAGTTCTTTTTTCAAAACAATAAAGATTATTATCTTTTAGCAGATTTAGGACTTGGAAGTATAGAGTTCGTAGATTATGTTGATTTAGCAATATTATTTAAGTTTGTTATAGGCTATCGATTTTTATTTAATTCCTTTTTCATAGATTTAGGGATTAGTTTTGGCGAAATTACGACTTCTATAAGCAACTTTTCAGAGACTGGACTATTAATAGAAATTGGATTTTTATTTTAATTGCGCTTTAGTCTAAAGGTTTTTATTTTATTAAAAGCTTAGTTTTATCGATTTAATTTCTCAAAAATAATTACTTTTTTCAAAAAGAATCCTGTAATATTTTCCAATAATTTTCATCTATAATAATGATCAATTTATATTTTTCAAAATTTAATAAAAGGAGATGGTAAGATGAATCTAAGAAAATTTGTATTTTTTATTGTTTTAATCTGCTTACTTTTTTATATTTTTAACTCAAGAATTCTTGCACAGAATTCCTCTGTTTTTTTAAATATAGGAGGACTTTTTAAGGGAACCATTATTATTGGATATTCTTATTATTTTTCACCTAACTTAGCTTTAAGAGGATCATTAGAATTTCTTTCTGTTTCAAGTTCAGAATATAGTGCAACTGCATCATTACTACTTATTGGGGTTCAATATTTTTTTGATTATTATAAAGGATTTTTTCTAATTGGAGAATTTGGATTAGGAACAATAAATATAGAAGGTTATTCTGCTGCCGCAACATTATTTAAGGCGATAGCAGGCTATAGATTTTTATTTGATTCATTTTTCATAGATCCAGGAATTGGTTTTGGAGCAATTTCGACTTCCATAGGTAGTTTTTCTCAAACTGGAATATTTCTTGAAATGGGATTTTTATTTTAGATATGTCTTATATCTTGTTTTATGAGGTATTTTATTTTCATTAAATATTATTCTAAAGTTAATGTATGATTTCCTATAAAGTAAAAGTTTCTGCTTAAAAACTCATCATTGATTTCTTTTAATGCTTCATGTAAAGCCATACCCACTGGTTTACCCGAAGTAAAGTTTTTGTAAAATGAAGTTGAAACTGATAAAGATAGATTCTGAGGGATAGCCCAGTGGGTTCCTATTATAGTTTTACAGCCATTTTTAACCATTTCTTTATATATGGTATCTTCCCAATTAACATTTATAGTTAAAGATGAACAGGAAGAAATAAATACAAAGTCACTTGATCTAATTTTTGAAAAATCTTCTTTTCTTAGAAAAATTTTTTCATTTGAATTTTCCAGGACTAAAATTTGTTTATTATCAACAATTTTGCCATGACAGATTATATGGGTCATAGTACTTTCAGAAAATTCATTTAAAAATTCCTCTTTTGAGGGAAGAAATAATTCTTTTATAGTGATACCAGCTAAATTTTCCAGGTTTTCTTTCAAATCTTCATATTGCTTTTTCATTAAATCATCATTGGAAAGGCAGGCAATTAAAATTTTATTTTTAATTGAGTTTTTATCATTTTTACTATTAATAAATTCATTAACAAATGGAATTGATCTTAATATTATAAAATCTTTATGACTTCTAAAAATAAATTCGAAAGGAAAATTCCAATGCCTTTCATCTAAAGATATGCCTAAAACTTTACTTGAAGTTAATGCATCTTCAAGATTTGAAATAAATTCCTGTGAAAATAATTTTCTTATTTTTTCTTTTATCTTTAAAAAATCAGACTCAAGCATATTATGAAGGTTTTTACTTAAAAAAGGTGTTAGATTTACTGAATATTCATTAAAAAGATTTTTTATTTCATTTTTAGTTTCTTCATTTAATGAAAACTTTGAATTGAATGTATTGCCATTGTAAAAACAGGAGATCTGGTTATCGGAAATTGAGATAATTGGGAATGAACTTATAGATAGGTAAGATAATCTTTTTGAATTAAAGGGTTGTATATAAATTTTTTCTGTTCCTGAAACAGCAGTTAGTCCATCTTTATTTTGAGCCTCAGTTACATCTAAATATGAAAAAGAGATATGATATTGCTTTGAAAGTTCAGCAGATATTACAGAATGTAGCTTTTTCCCACCTGTAATATCTAAAATAACCTGATCATTTTTAAAATTTTTTATTAGATCCTGTAAAATAAATTCCAGTTTTTTCTTAAAAATCTGAAAATCTGAAAAATCATTATTATTCATTATATTAACATTTAGTTTTTCTAATTCCAATGGGAAATCTTTGTATTTATCTTTTAATTCTTCATTTAATTCTTTATAAATTTCTTCTTTGAAAAATTTACAGAAAGAGTTGTAAGAATTTATAAAATTGCTTTCCAATTCTTCAGATAATATTAGATAAAAATTTTTAGGGTTAAATAAAAAATATATTAAAAATGTGGGATCCAATCTTTTTGCGGGTATATTAACAAGACATTTATATTTACTAAATTCATCTTTATTAAGTAAGATAGAGGATATTACCTGGTTAATAGATTTTTTCAATTTTTCAAAATTTATCTCCATTTTTTCCCCTTTATAGGTTTCAAGAATCATTAAAAATTTATAAAATTCATAATACTATCAATTCATTCATCTTCATTTATATGCATCTTAAAGCAATAAAATGCAAAGATAAAAATGCAAAGAAGAAATATATATGAAAAATAAAATCCATCGCTTTGCTGGCTTTTAATACAATTTTTATATACTTTATTTGTTGTTAATTTATCTATAGATTTTGTATGTTTTTATAAGCTATAAAAATTAAAATTAAAGATTCAAAGTTTAAATGCTAGGATATATTGTAAATAGTTATGTCATATAAATTAATATCAAAGATTCAAAACTTGTTATATTATATGTTGCAAAAATTAAAAATCAATATAAAATCAAAGCAATATGATATATGAATTTATAAAAGATATTAAAGAAAACAAAAATATTGATCAAAATCTTTTTTTTATAAATTTACAAATATTTTGCAGAAATATTTGCAAAAAAATAATCTCAAATGATTTAAATATATCTGATGAAGAAATCGAGGATATAGTTCAGGACACAATTGTTAAACTATGGGAAGATAACTTTAAGATTATAAAAGGAATCAAAGATCCTATTAAAGCTTCTTCTTATATTACAAAAATGCTTAAGAATAAGATTTTTTCGATATTAAAAGAAAAAGATAATTTTGAAAAAATTTCAGATGTAGATGGTAATGAAAATAATGATTTAAAAAATGCTAAAAAAAATAAAGAACAGAATAAGTATATATTTAAAGGAGATCATACAGATTATTTGGTAGCTGAAGAAATTTTGTTTATCTTAAATCAATTTTTCAAAGATATTACTGGCAAGAAAGAAAAAATAATTTTCCTTAAAAAACTTCAATCAATTAAATCGAAAGATATTGCAAAGGAGCTTGGGCTAAGCGAAACTAATGTGAATACTATTTTCTCAAGATTAAATAAAAAATTAGTAAGATTATTAAAAAAAAATAATCTTATAAATATAGAGAACTGTGAAAAAAATGATGAAATATCTAAGATTATTTATGATTGGTTACTTTCAATTCTTGATATGACAGAAGAAGAAAAGAGTTTTAATTGAGAAAAAAATTGTTATAGGATAGTTATGAAAATAATTGAAGATATATTTATGCTTTTAGGTCAGTTTAATGAAAGCAATGAATTTGAAGAGTTAAAAGAAGAAGATATAAAGGCTATTGTTTCAAAGTATC
>DAOOKC010000103.1:0-5318 GCA_035385485.1 Exilispira sp. | reverse complement strand
CAGAAAAATTGGAGAATGATTTTGAACAACTGGATTTAAACAAAGGGATAATCATTGGAACTATAAGAATGGGATATGGGCATTATAGATTATCTTTAGCTTTTGCTTCAGCAGCAAAGGCTCTTGGATTTACCCCTTACTGGCTTGATTTCATGGGTATAAAGGATTCTACAGCAAGCAAAATAATAGCACATTTGAATTCTCTATATTCTTTAGGTTCAAGATTATCTCAACAATTTCCGATTTTCGATAAACTTTACTGGGAACCATTAAATTCTATTGGTTTTAAAAAACTTACCTATAATCTTGATGATTTAAATATGACTGAACTTTTTGTACCAGTATTAAAATCTTTGCCAAAGGATTTTGCTTTTGTAGCTTCTCATGGTTGGCCTGCTCAAGCTGCCATTCATGCTGGTTTTACCAATGTCGTTAATGCAGTTGTCGATAACTGGCCAATGGCTCTTCATCTTGCTCCAGGTTCTAAACATTGTATTCAGGGACCTTCAAGTTATTTTGGTTATAGAATTTTAAGAGAAATGGGTGAAAAAGATAAGGTTTTGAAACCTATTCCCAAGGAAGATATAGCCCTTGTAGGTCATTATGTTGACTATGAAATATTAGAAAATGTTGAGATTGATTGTAATAAAAGAGTTGAAAGAGTCAAAAATAAAGCACCAAGAAGAGCTCTCATTTCCATAGGAGGAGCTGGAGCACAGAAAAATCTTATCTTAAAAATAATAAGAAATTCAATAAAATATATAAAAGAAAATAAATTAACTTTATTTATAAATTGTGGAGATCATTTAAATAGAAAAAATGAGATTGAAAACTTGCTTAAAAGCTTTGATATTGGTTTTCGTAAGTTTGAAAGTTTTATTCAGGCTAAATCTTTCTTTGAAAATGAGATAGAAAATTTAGAAAAACCAGAAATAATAATTTTTTATGATAAAGATATATATTCAGCAGTATATTTTACTAACATATTGATGCGTCATAGTGATATTTTGATTACAAAACCAAGTGAATTAAGTTATTATCCAATACCAAAACTTTTTATACATCGTGTTGGTGGGCATGAAGCCTGGGGCGCAATAAGATCTTCTGAAATTGGCGATGGTACAATAGAGTGCGCTCAAGAAGAACAGGTTTTACAGGCTCTTTCACTTCTTATCGAAGATGATGATTTGATACCTATGTATTGTGAAAATATAATAAAAAATAAAAAAATAGGTATCTATGATGGTGCAATAAATGTAATAAAGATTGCCAAAGGATTAAAATAGTATTTTTAATATAGATTAGATTGCAAAGATAATTTTACTCAAAATCTTCATATTCTTCTTCAGGATAATTAATTATAGTATCATCATCGAGTAAAGGCAAGTGATTTGGTCTTTTATAATATATAAAAGGGAAGATTGTATATTGAGAATTAATATTATTGATGAAGTTTTTATATGCTTCTTCTGATAGATTCTCAATATGAACAGATTTATAGAATTTACCTTCTTTTACATAAAAGCCATTGCCATTTTCATCTAAAAAAGGAACAGGAACACTTTTATGAGCCATATATGTTGGTAAATTTATCTGAATATGAAGGTGGGGACCACTTGTTCTTCCGGTATTACCTGAATATCCTATCACCTGTCCTGCTTTAACTTTTTCACCTACTTTAACAATACTTCCTTTATATTTTATATGAGCATAAATAGAATAAGTTCCATCGTTATGATATATTGAAATAAAATTAGTATATTTTGAATAATAACTAGAAAGACCACTTTTATTATAAATATCAACAACATTATATACTATCCCATCTCTTACAGCACATATTGGAGTCCCAATTGGCATTGAAAAATCTAAGGCGTAGGAAGCCGTTCCTTTGTGAGTAAAATTTGAGTTATATCCTTGATATACAAAATATTCTTTACCATTTTCAAAAGGTAGAATATATATATAGTTATCACAGGAAGCAGAAGATGGATCTCCAATAGACATTTCAATCCAGAATTTTGGTTCAACTTTATCTTTACTTTTCAGTGAAAATAGAAATTTTTTCCCTTCTTTTGCTTTTGAAATAGAGTAAAAAGGAAAAGTGACATCATATAAAAATGAATTTAAATTACTTATATATATTTTGAATTGAAAAGGAACTTCAAAAAGATTAACAGAGTAAAAGTTAAAAGTATCTTTTTCCTTTTCATAAAAAATTTTAACAAAATAGTTTCCTTTTGCATTATCTGGAAATTTTATTGCTTTAGGAACTGTTTGAGAAAAGAATAAAAAGGATATTAATAATAAAATAATAATGCAAAGTAAGAAATTAATACGTGTTTTTTTCATAAAATTTCAACGATACTTTAATTTTATTAATTAATTTTTATAACTTTAAAAATTTTTAAATTTTAAATTTTTAAAAGTCAAGAAAAAAATTATTAAATAATGATTTTTTAATCCTATATACTTTTATCTATTCGTTAATTTTCTTAAAAATCAATAATATTTTTTGATAAAAATTAAAATTAAATTAATTTTTCAAAAAAAAGGAATAGATATGCGCTTAATAGAGATGATAGGTTATCTTGCTTCTGTAATTGTAGCTATTTCATTGATGATGAGTTCAGTATTGAAGCTTCGTTTGTTAAACCTTGCAGGAAGTCTTGTTTTTTCAATATACGGTTTTATTATAAAATCCTACCCCGTAGGTTTTCTTAACTTATTTATCTGTATTGTCAATATATATTATCTTTTTAAAATGCTTAAAACTGAAGAATATTTCTCTTTGATTGAGGTTTATTCAAATTCTCCTTATCTTAAAAAATTTTTAGAATTTTATGGTAAAGATATTAGAAAATTTTTTCCTAAATTTTATATTCATACTTTAATATTTAAAGATGATTTTAATAATTTTTCTGATTTAAAAGAATTTAAAGATCAGAATTATAGTAATATTAGATTTTTCTTTATTTTAAGGGATCTTGTTCCCGCGGGACTTATAATAATAGAAAAAAAAGAAAAATTTGATTATATTCATTTAGACTATGTTATACCAGCTTATAGAGATTTTAAGATTGCAAATTTTTTATTTATTAAAAATAAAAATTACTTTTATAAAAATGGATATTTAAAACTAAGAACCCATGCATCTCATAATTTACATGTTTCATACTTAAAAAAAATTGGATTTAAAAAAGTAGATACTGATCACTTAGGAGAAATATATGAAATGGATTTATCAAATTGATTTTTTTCAAATATAAATTTTGTTTATTCTATAAAGCTTATTGAAAATAAAATAAAAAGGAAAAAATTTATAAAGATAATTACATGTAAAAAATAAAAAACAAATAAAATTAAAAGGCAAAAAAATTTATAAAGAACATTACATGGAAAAAATAAAAAAAACAAATAAAATTAGTAAATAAAAAAAAATAAAAAAAACATAAAAAAAATAAAAAAATAAATAAAATAATGAATAAAAGAATGAATAAAAATAATATTGAATAAATTTAGGAGAGAAATGATGGAGAAGACACTTTTAGAATTGTTTAATAAAAGATATTCCTGTAGAAAATTTGAAAAAGATAGAATTATAGAAAAAGAAAAAATATTACAGTGCCTTGAGGCAGCAAGAATTGCTCCTTCTGCTTCAAATTCCCAACCCTGGAAATATATTGTAGTAGATGAAAAAGGATTAAAAGAAAAAATAGTTGAAAATTTGAAGATAGGAAATATCAAGTTTAATCAATTTGCCAAAGATGCTTCTGCATTAATTATCATTACTGAAGAACCAAAAAATATAGAACTTTCAATAGGACAGGTAGCTTTAGGCAGAAACTTTGCAAGTTTTGATATAGGATGTAGTGCCATGTCATTTTGTTTGATGGCCACAAGCCTTGGATTAGCAACATGTATTTTAGGTATTTTTGATGAAAAAAAGATAAAAAAATTACTTAATATTCCATTTAATAGAAAAATTACCGTCATTATAGCTTTAGGTTACCCTTTAGATGAGCCAAAAGATAAAAAAAGAAAAGAGCTTGAGAAAATATATTCTTTCAATAGCTATAATTAAAAAAATTAAAAATAGCCATATATTTTAAAAAGTTTATTAAAAATACCCATATGTGTTAAATCGGTTATTAAAAATATAGATTAAGAAACTATCTTAAAAACTTTTTCCAAATAATTAAATTCAATTCTTCACTTTTTTTGTTTTAGTGTTATATATTGTTATGCAGAAATTAAAGGCAATTATATTTGATAAAGATGATACTTTAATGCAGGATCAGATTTATAGTCCTGCTTTTGATAAAAAATACTTTTTCGAAGACATCATACCATCAATTATAAAATTCAAAGAAAACGGGTATAATATTTTTGTTATATCCAATCAATCGGGCATTTCAAAAGGTAAATTTGAGGAAAAAACACTTCTTTTAAATTATATAAAATTAAATTCATTACTAAAAGAAGAATACAATATTTGTTTTGATGGATTTTTTTATTGTCCACATTTACCTCAAAGCAATTGTATCTGTAGGAAGCCATCGATAGGTCTTTTTACTAAACTTATGTCAATGTTTCAAATTGATCCTGCTAATTCATTTTATTTAGGAGACAGACTTTCAGATATCTATTTTGCTCATAATGCATCACTAATGCCTGTTATCATTCATCGATTTGATTATATATATAAAGATAAAAAAATATATGATGATTTTAAGGAAATAGAGATATTGGAAGAAGAAGGTAAAGTCATGGTATTTAATAATGTACTTGATTTTGCTAATATGATTACAAATTTTATAAAAAATGATAAGAGGTTCTTATGACAAAATATATTTTTATAACTGGTGGAGTATGTTCATCATTGGGCAAAGGTATAGCAGCTTCTTCTATCGGGGCAATTTTGGAAGCAATGGGATATAAGGTCGCAATGCAAAAAATAGATCCTTACTTGAATGTTGATGCAGGGACTATGTCTCCATATCAGCATGGAGAGGTTTATGTTACTGATGATGGTGCTGAAACAGATCTTGATCTTGGAAATTATGCAAGATTTACAAATTCTGAACTTTCTAAATTAAATTCTATTACCACCGGTAAGGTATATTTAAATGTAATAGAAAGAGAAAGAAGAGGCGACTATTTAGGAAAAACGGTTCAGGTTATACCTCATGTTACATCAGAAATACAAAGATTGATAAGAATTTTATCGGATAAGGTTAATCCAGATATTCAGATTGTTGAAATAGGCGGTACTGTTGGGGATATCGAATCAGTCCCTTTTTTGGAAGCTGCAAGAG
>DAOOKC010000102.1:0-5394 GCA_035385485.1 Exilispira sp. | reverse complement strand
AATTGATTTAAATTTTAAAAGAAAACTTGCATCAAAGGTTTTTAATCTTACAAGTGCATATGATGCTGCAATAGCAAATTTTTTAGCCAATGAAGAGCTTTTAGATTATGCAAATTTTTCTTATAAAATTGGTTCAAAACTTAGATATGGTGAAAACCCTCACCAAAAGGGCTATTTATATTTGAATACAAATGGAAAAGGAATTTTTAATAATATTAAAATTTTAAATGGAAAAGAACTTTCATATAATAATATCAAAGATATAGATTCTGCTGTAAAAATCGCATATTCATTTGAGAAAAAAACTATTGTTGCTGTAAAGCATAATGTACCATGTGCTGTTGCTTCTGGTGATTTCGAAATGGAGAAACTATTTGATAAACTTTACAATGCAGATAGTCTTTCAATCTTTGGAGGGATAATTGCGACAAATCAAAAAATAGAAATAGAAGTAGCAAAAAAATTAAGTGAAATATTTTTAGAGGTAATAATTAGCCCTGAATTTTCTGAAGAAGCTTTAGATATATTGAAAAAAAAGAAAAATTTAAGACTTATTCAACTAAATACAATACCTGAAGATGAATATGAATTTTCTTCTGTAGATGGAGCTCTTTTAATACAGCAGATTGATAAATTTTTAGACAATGATAATGAAAAAAATTTTGTAGTAGTAACAGAGAAAAAACCCGACAAAAAGCAGATAGAAGATCTAATATTTGCACAGAGGGTCTCAAAATTTGTCAAATCAAACGCGATAGTTACAGCAAAAGATGGTGTTACCTGTGGTATTTGTGGCGGTCAAACAAGCAGAATATGGGCTGCACAAAATGCTTTGTCCCGAACTCCAGAAGGTGCAGTTCTGGCATCTGATGGATTTTTCCCTTTCCCAGATGTTGTTGAAGAAGCAGCAAAGCATGGGATTTCAGCTATAATACAACCTGGTGGTTCAGTCAAAGATAAGGATTCAATCGAATTATGCAACAAATATGGCATCCCAATGGTTTTTACAGGTATAAGGCATTTTAAGCATTAAAAATCCGGAGTTTTTATGAAATATCTTGTTGTTGGAAGTGGTGGAAGAGAGCATGCAATTTGCTATAAACTTGCCTTATCTAAAAAGGTCGAAAAAGTATTTGTTTGGCCAGGGAATGATGGAATTGCCCTTGAAGATAAATGTGAGTGTATAGATGTTGAAAATGAAGATAAGCTTGTTGAATTTGCAAAAAAAGAAAAGATAGATATCGCTATAATTGGACCAGAAAACTATCTTGTAAGTGGAATAGTGGATAAACTTTCTCAAAATGGAATTTTGGCATTTGGACCAGATAAGAAGGCTGCCATTTTAGAAGGAAGTAAGATTTATGCAAAAAAGTTGATGAAAAAATATGGTGTAGCAACTGCCGATTTTTTCGAAGCTTATTCGTATGATGAAGCATTAAATTACTTAAAAGAAAAAAATGAATATCCTATAGTGATTAAAGCAGATGGACTAGCAGCAGGTAAAGGTGTTGCTATTGTAAAAGATTTTAATGAAGCTAAAGAATTTTGTAAGTCTTTATTTTTAGAAAATATTTTTGGAGATTCGGGTAAAAAAGTCGTGATTGAGCAGTACTTAGAAGGTTTTGAATCTTCAATAATAGTTCTTTGCGATGGGAAAAGATTTTTACCTCTTCTTAGTGCAAAAGATCATAAACAGGTTTTTGATGGTAATAAAGGTCCAAATACAGGTGGAATGGGTGTAATTGCTCCAAATCCTTTATTAAAAGAAAAAGATTATGAAAAATTTATTGAAAATATAATGAATCCTACCTTTAATGCTTTGAAAAATGAAGGCTTGCTTTATAAAGGAGTTCTTTTTTTTGGAATAATGGTAACCCAAAAAGGACCATATCTTCTCGAATATAATGTTCGTTTTGGTGATCCTGAAACTCAAGCCATACTTTATGCATTGAAAAATGATTTTAGTGATCTTATTGATGCAGCTTTTTCTGGTGATCTTGGTAAGGTAAAATTGGAATGGAAGCAAGGCTTTACATGTGTAGTTGTTCTTGCATCTGGTGGCTATCCCGGATCTTTTAAAAAAGGATTTCTAATAAGTGGTCTTGAAAAGATTACCGATAGTGAAAATTCAGATTTTAGCACAAAAATTTTTTATTCAGCTGTAAAAAAAGTTGATGATAAACTTTTAACAAATGGAGGAAGGGTTTTAAGTGTTGTAAGTAATGGAAAAAGTATTGACGAAGCTAGAAAAAATGTTTATAATATAATTAATAAAATAAATTTTGAAAATATGCATTTTAGAAAGGATATAGGGATAATTTGAATTTAAAACTTTTTAAAAACTTTAAATGCTGATAAATTGGTTAACCGTATAGATTCAAATCCTTTATACCTGAGAAAATGGCTACCATGGTTAGATAATGTAAAAACAATTGATGATATAAAGAAATTTATAGAAATATTACAAAAAAATTCGATTAAAAAAAGATTAGTTTTATTGAATAAGATTTATTACAGGATGCAGAGTATCTATATGATCACTTTGTCGATCATCTTATCTATAAAATACTAGCTAAAGATTGGAGAAAAAAAGAACTATATTTTTAAATTAGACTGTTAATATACAATTTAATGAAAATATTTAAGAAAATAGATAATGTTTTTTTTTCTTTAATATTCGGTTCTATATTACCGATTCTTATGTTCTTATTATTTTGGTGGATATCAATTTTATTTGTAAAAAATAATAAATTTGTGGCTATTATTGAGTTATTAGGTTTAGCAATTAGCATAGCATAAGATATTATTATAATGTATTATTTCAAAATTGATTTAATAAATTTATCTTTTTCTGTACTAAAAATCGTTTATATTTTTTATAGTATAGTTATTTTTAGTTTTTTTATGCGAGTGCCAATTTTTTATCCGATTTTATGTATAATTGCTGCTTAATATTGGAGTCGAAAAATAAAATATAGAAATATTAAAAACGTAAATCCTAAAAAAGAGATAGATAGAATTTCAATTTTTAAAGTAATTATTATATATTATATGTGTATTTTCAGCTGCTATTGCTTTAATAGATAAATATACCATTTCAAATTTACAGTCAATGTTCAAATTAAAATTTCTATGACATTTTTTCTAAAATCTGGAAAAAATTGGCAAAAAAATAATTAACCAAAATCAGTAATACTGTCTTTCAGGATGCTTGGCATAATAATTTGCTTCAATAAGAATCTTTGAAAGTTCCATTATAGTCTGTTCATCATATGGAAGTTTAGAAATAATAGTTTTAAAGTATCTTATTAAATCTTCATTATGTAAATACATTGAAATAGCAAATTGTCCGAATTCATCCACATTTCCAATAGATGCAACAAAAAAGTCATCATTGTTATATGTTATATGACTTACTTTACCAGTTTCAAGATATTTTATTTCAAAATCATTCTTATTTTTAATATATTCAACTAGCATAGATATATAACTATCAAGTTCCATTGGATCTTCAAGCATAACAGTTTCATAAAACTTGATCGGCAGGTACGGGCAGCTTCTAAGACTTCGTAATATTCTATAAAATGTGAACTGAACTCTTGCTGATATTGGAAGACCACTTACAATAGAATTTCCATATTTTTGTTTATAATAATTACTTCTTAAATCCATTCCTAGTATTAAGAAATGAAGTAATAATTCATTAAGATATTTATCATTAAAAATTGTCTCATTATTTGTTTGAAAATAATTTTGCAAAGTATTTAGTAAAATGCTTTTTGCAAGCATCGCAACATAAGGTTGAAGTGCATTTGCATAGATGGAAAAGAAATAGGATGGGGAATATGCTTCAATAGATTGGTATCTTAGCATTTCAGGAGAACCAAAAGAATCTCGATATAGGTTTTTTATCTCTTCATTTCTGGGAAAACCAGCAGATAAAGGAATAAATTTTCTATTACTCAAAAATGCAAAATAAGGGAAAGCTTGTTCTCGTAAACTTGTATCATTATTTGCAGGGAAACCAATAGACGATATTATATTTTTAACATAATCAACAAGAAGTTTTGAATATTGGAATTTATCTTTTGGCATATTCATAGAAATGTTTTGAAGCATCCAGGAATATAAGTTTTGTCCTTTACTTGTAATTTCATTTATTTGAAAAACTGGAGGAAAATCAAAACTTATTTCTGACATTCCTATTGTAAACCATCTTTTACCAGGATAATAATCCAGAATAACAATTTCAATATAATCAACAGTGATATTTTCGAATGAAATTTTCTGCCATTGACTTGTATCAGAAAGAGTAAAATTATAATTTTTATATTTAGTTCTTATTTGAATATTCTTAACTCTTCCATTATCTATATAATCCTGAGTTTGCTCTTCACCGACTCCATTTTTAATATAAATACTTGAAAAGGTCATTGGAATATGAAAATATATTTTGATTGTAGGTTGAGTTACTTTTGATTGACTTACCCAAGATGTATTTGAAAGATTATCAAATAAACTTTCAGCATAATAAACCTTAGAAGGATCATTTGGATCATAGTAAGAATTTGATTCAACATATTCTATCCATATCCCCTGATTTAATGCTGGAACTGATTGGGCACATATAACATTCTTATTTAATTTAATTTCCTGTGTAGATAAAATAAAAATTGATAAAATAAAAAGAATGATAAGTAAATTTCTTATAAATAAAAAATTTTTTTGTTTCATTTTTAACTCCCCTAAAAATTAAAAAATATAAAAATTAAAAATAAAAAATAAAAAATAACTTTATTTTTAATAAATCTAATTTGCAAAATTTACTTTTAATAAATCTAAAATTAATAGATCTAAAATATAAAAAAATTTATTTTTAATAAATCTACAATAAATAAAAATTTTTTATAATAATAAATTTAAAATTTTAAAATTAAAAATATGTTAATTAATCGCATGAAATTAAAACAAATATAAGCTTATTTTAATTATCGATTTCTTTTAAAAGAAAAAAATAATTCATTAAATAATAAACAATAAATACTTCATGTACATAAAATATTAAAAAGACTTTCTATAAACAAAATTAAAAATATAAACAAAATATTAATAAAAAATTTTTCTATGAACAAATTATTAATAAAAAATAGTTTCTGGAAATAAGAAATTAATAAAAAAACCTACAGTAGAGAAAAATATATGGAAATATTTATATTGATCAAAAATAAAGTTATTAATAGACATTATTAATAATTGTTAATTATAATTTTTTATTATTAGTGGTTTTGTAAATTTCTGTATTAGCTTGATATTAAAGGAATTAAAGGTAAATAAAATATTTTAATTTTTTTTAAAAAACGACTTGACAAATGAAATAGATTTGATAGATTAGCC
>DAOOKC010000101.1:0-5411 GCA_035385485.1 Exilispira sp. | reverse complement strand
AAAGCAAAAAAATATGATAAAAGAGAAATTTACTAAAATAATTAAAGATGAATACGAAAATAATAATATAAAAAATGATGGGAATTTTTTTTCGGGTCAATATGATATAAATAATGACAATAAAATATATACTTTTGATGTTAGAATAGTTTTTTCAAATGAAGAATTTTTTCTTTTTCTTGCTAGAGATATAACTGAAAAAAAGAATATAGAAAAAAATATTTTACAAAAACAAAAGTTGGAAGTCATTGGAACTTTAACATCAGGTCTTGCTCATGATATGAATAATGTATTTCATTCAATATTAAGTATTTCTTCTTTAATAAAGATGATGATTGACGAAAACAATGTGTCTTTGGAATCACTTAAAGAGTATTCAGATATTCTTGAAAAATCATCAATAAGAGGAACTTCAATTATCTCTTCTTTATTAAATTTTACCAAAGATTATGGAAGTCAGAAAACTGCTTTTAATGTTGTAAAATCAATAATAAATTCTATAGATATATTCAACTTAAAATATAAGAAAAAGGTATCTGTAAATTTTAAGACAGAAATCAATGATGCTACAATTTATGGTTCAGAAAATCAGATAATGCAGGTTATCCTCAATATGATGATTAATTCTTATGAATCTATAGAAAAAAAAGGTGATTTTGAAAATTCTTTTATAAATATATATTTATTCAAAAAAGATGACTTTTATGAAATACAAATAGAAGATAATGGGTTGGGCATAGAGCAAGAGTATAAAAATAAAATTTTCGATCCTTTTTTTACAACAAAAGGTCAGGGAATGGGAACAGGAGTTGGACTTACAATAGCACAGAAGATTATTTTAGAACATAATGGAAAAATAGAGTTTAAATCAAATAAAGGACAAAATACAATTTTCAGTGTATTTTTACCATTATACAGTCAAATTAAAATTGATAATGAAAATGATAAAGATAAAGAGTTAATCAATAAATCTGAAATTGGCAGTGAATTCAAAAAATATAACATTTTAATAGTTGATGATGATCCAAATGTTTTAAGGGTTACACAAAAAAACTTGGAAAAAAAGGGTTTTAATATTTTTGCAACAAGTGATCCAAAAGAAGCTTTTAAAATTTATATACAAAATAAAGAAAAGATTTCATTATGTATTTTAGATCTGGTAATGCCCGATATGAGTGGACTGGACTTACTAAACTTATTTATTTCAAATGGATACAAAGGAAAGGTTATTATTTGTACAGGATATAAAGATGATCAAAGATTGTATCAGGATAAAGAAATAAAAATAGATTATATTATTGAAAAACCATATCAAATTGAATATATGTATAAAGCTATTATAGATCTTTTAAATTAAATTGTTTTAATTAATGTTAAATTAAGGGTAAATAATGAAAGTTAAGAAAAGCGATTTTGAACCTATTATTAATGTCACAAGAAATGATATTGTCGAAAATATTCATTTTGGATCTTATTGTATAACTGGAAAAGATGGTCAGTTACTTTATTCATATGGAAATGAAAAAAGAATAATTTATTCACGATCTACTGCTAAACCATTTCAAGCCCTTTCTGTTGTTTTAAGTGGTGCTTATGAAAAATACAAACTAACATCAAAAGAACTTGCAGTCATATCTTCTTCCCATTTTGCAGAGAAAGATCATATAGATCAGGTAAAATCAATTCTATCAAAGATTGGTTTTAATGAAGAAGATCTTTTAACACCTTTTGTATATTCGAGAAATGAAAAGATAAAAGAAAAACAACTTTTGGAAGGAGAAAAAGCAAGAAAAATTTTTAGCGATTGCAGTGGAAAACATGCAGGAATGCTTGCTGTTTGTAAATTAAAAGGATATCCAATCGAAAATTATATAAATATAGAACATCCCCTTCAAAAAGAGATTATAAGACTTATTTCTATTATTTATGCTACAGAAGATTTAAAAGTAGGAGTTGATGGTTGCTCAGCCCCAGTTTTTGCAGCTAGTATGGAATCTTTAGCAAACTCTTATCTTAGTCTAATTACCTGCAAATTGAATGAAAGACAAAGATTATTGGCAAAAAAATATGACTATAATTATAATGATATAGAATTTGCTTTGAAAATAATACGAAATGCCATATTAGAAAACCCCGAAATGATAGCGGGAAATGATGGACTTTGTACTTTGTTGATTTCTATTTATGGAGGTTCATGCATTGCTAAAGTCGGGGCATCAGGAGTTTATTGTTTAGGTTTAAATGATTTTGTCACCAAGCATTCGATTGGTATAGCGGTGAAGATATCCGATGGAAGTATACCAGCAGCAGAGTTTGCCTTAATGTCTATACTATATAGATTAAATGTTCTTCCTTCAACTAGGTCAAATTACATAAATTCTATTCTTTTCAAAAAAAACTTAAATGAGCATAAAAACGAAGTTGGTAAATATATATTTTTAGATGATGAACTACCTTCTTTGGCTAATCTTATATAATAATAAAAAAAATTATTATTAAAAGTTTTAATCTATTTACTTAATCTAATTTAATTGACAGGTTATTATTTTTATTTATTTTTGATTCAGTAAGATCATTATCTGTAAGATCTGCGATAGTTTATTTAAGTAAAATAATTTCTTAGTTAGTTAGTTTTATAAATTTTTTTTAAAATTTTTATAGAATAAATTTAGGATTTTTCTTTTTAAAACTTTTTAATTTAATACTAAAAAAATTAAAGTTAGTAAGGTTTATAAAAAAATAATGAATATATTTGAAATTATCATTTCTGTTTTACTTCCTATTTTTTTTGGATATTTTTTGAAATTAATAAAAGTTTTTACAAATGAAGATGCAATAATTTTAAGGAAATTTATTGTAAAAGCCTCAGTTCCTTTTATTATTTTCAAAAACTTATATACTGCTGATGTTTCTGTTTTTTCTCAAATATTACCTAATCTTTTAGGTTTTATTATTGTATCTATTATTTATACAATCTTTTCTAGATATACTTCAGAACTTGTTTCAAAAAACATTAAAGAATCCCGAGCATATTCTATAGCCACACAATTTGGTAATTATGGATATCTTGGATGGGGAATAATGTTTTATTTCTTCAAAGAAGGTGGATTTACAAGAGCAGTTTTTTTCTCGATGTTTTTCTGGCCAGTATTTTTAGTTCTAGGATTTTTAATGATATTTTTAGAGACAAAAAGTGATTTATCTAAAAAAGATTTTTATAACGCTCTTTTAAAAAATGCAACAATTCCCATTATTTCTGCTATTTTAGGACTATTATTTAATATTATTAAAATTAAATTTCATCCTGTATTAAAAGATTTTATATTTACATTCAGTTCTTTTACAATTCCAATGATTTTATTTACAATTGGGTTAGATTTTAATCTTAAAATAGATAAAAAAAGATTTAAAATTGCTTTTCTTTCAAGTTTTGTAAGACTTATATTCGGTATGATTTTTGGTTTGGTAACTGTTTTTATTATAAGTAGAATATTTAAAATTGATGAACTTACATTTAAAGTAATGCTTTTAGAGACAGTTATGCCTACAGCAACAATGACCACATTTTTTTCTGACTTTATTGAAATGGACAAAGAACTTCTTGCCTCAACTTTAACTTTGTCTACCCTTTTATCTTTGATAACTCTTCCTTTATGGTATTATTTAATTCAAACAAGTTATGTTACAAATCATATTATGCCTTATTTTATAAGATAAATTACTTACTATTTTTTTTATTTTAATACTTTTAAATTTTATAAAACTTTTTAAGTTTTTAAGAAACCTTTTTTAAGTAAAATTTAAGAATATATTAAAAATTTATTACTAAAATAGGTTTAAAGAGGATTAATGGAACTGGATTATAATATTGAAAATATTTATTATACAAGAAAAGGGAGCGGGAAAAAAGTCTTACTTTTACATGGATGGCAAGCAAGTTATAAAATTTTCGATATTGTATTTGAAAATTTATCAAAAAATTTCGATGTTATTGCAATAGATTTTCCTGGTTTTGGTAATTCTCCACCCCCCCCTTTGAATTGGGGAATCTATGAATATGCGAACTTAGTATATAAATTTATAAAATATAAAGAATTTTATCCATGTTCGATAATAGGGCACTCTTTTGGTGGAAGAGTTTCTATAATACTTGGGGCTAAATATTCTGGAGTTATAGATAAAATAATTTTAGTAGATTCAGCTGGTATTAAGCCTAAAAGAAGCTTTAAATACTATTATAAAGTCTATTCTTATAAGTTACTTAAAAATCTAGTAAAAATTTATTGCGAAATATTTAATAAAGATTTTGAAAATTCGATAAACCTTTTGAAAAAAAAGTTAAAAATTAGAGGAAGTAGCGACTACGAAAATGCAAAGCAATTAAAAAATATATTTTTGAAAGTTATTAATCAGGATTTATCTAAAGAAGCTAAGAAAATAGAAAAACCAACATTAATTATCTGGGGCGAAAAAGATAAAGAAACACCAATTTATATGGCAAAGAAGCTGAATAGGTTGATTAAAGATAGTGGAATAGTTTTGCTTGAAAATGCATCTCACTATAGTTTTCTTGAGCAATTTAATAAATTTATAGCATCTGTAAATTACTTTCTTAGTATTTAATGAAATATTTTGTAAATAAAAATATTGCCATAAATTTTAAAAATAATTTTTAAAAATAATTAAGTTTTAAAAATAATTAAGGACTGGAAAAAGATGATTCTTTTATTTCAATTAAGTCTAATTTTTATTATTTTAATAGCAATAGTATTTGATTTAATTCAAAAAGATTATCTTCTTCATATGGCTCAACTTTCAAATTATAGATATTACGAATACATTAACTGGTTTTCAAGAAAGGAAAATATAAATAGATTTTTAAGAAAACTAGTTTTTATCTTTGTTTATATATTTTTAATAGTTATTTTAATATTAACAACAAAATCTAATTTATTTTCTAATTTTAATTTTAAAGATAGATTAATTAATCTATATTTTTTCTCAAAAAGTTATAAAATAAGCACTTTATATCTTTTAGTTAACATAATAGTAATAATTCTTAATTTTTTATTATTTTTAATATCCATTGAAAAAAGAAAAAAACAGAAAAAACCTTTAGTCTATACAAAAAGAGCTATAAGATTAAAAATACTTTATTCAATAATTTATTTTACTTTTCTAATTATTTTTTTAATTATATTTAATAATAAGTTTACGATTTATTTTAGTCCTTTTTTTAATTTTGATTCATCAAATTTATCTATTTCAAATATTAATATATCAATAAAATACTTAATTTTTCTTTTAACTTTTTCTTTAATTATTTTTATGATATTTAAATTTACTCCATTTATTATGTTTATCAGTCAATTTTTGATTTTACCTTTGGAAGAAATTATAAATAAAAGATA
>DAOOKC010000100.1:0-5503 GCA_035385485.1 Exilispira sp. | reverse complement strand
TATTCATTTAGTTGTTCAATGATTAGCCCCGAAAAAGAGATTGAAAACTTAAATTTAGAATCAAATTTATCCATAAGTTTCAATAATAATTTAAGAGTTGGTCTATATGAAAGATTTGCAATTTTTTCAATAGATGCTTTGGATAGATTATAATCAAAAACAGTATCAATGCTTCCAATATCAAAGATTGATAATTTTTTCAATTTATAGGGTTGATGTAATCTAAAAAAAATCAATATGTTTATCATATCAATTCCTTATAACATTTTTCTATCATCATTGCTGATTTATCCCATTGAATTTTAGTAACTTCTTCTGCTGCCAATTGACCAATTTTGACCATTTTATTAGGGTCTGAAAGTAGATCAAGTATTATTGAGGTCATTTGATCGATATCCCAGAAATCAACTTTATATACATTTTCTACTATTTCAGATACTCCCGATTGTTTCGAAATAATTGTAGCAATTCCAAAACTCATCGCTTCTAGTGGGGCAATTCCAAATGGTTCTGAGACAGAAGGCAAAATCATTATATCTGTAGCAGATAGAATTGATTCGACTTCTTCACGATTTAAAAAACCTGTAAACAAAAATCTTGTAAGAAGTCTTTCTTTTGCTGAACTTTTTATCATCTTAGTTGCAAGATCTCCCGTGCCAACCATAATGAATCTTACCATTGGATATATTTTTATTATTCGTTTTGCTACCTCCAGAAAATACTCTGGTCCTTTTTGTAAAGTTATTCTACCTAAAAAGAGAATTACTGGATCTTTAAAAATCCTTCTCTTTTCTTTATGAATATTTTTTAAGTGGAATGCATTATGAATAACTCTTATTTTAGCAGTATCTATTCTATATCTATTGACAATAAGATTTGCAGTATAATTTGATACTGATATTACTCTATCAGCTAAGGTCATGCCTATATATTCAATCTTATGAATTCTTTCATCTCCTACACCCCCTGATCTATCAAATTCTGTAGCATGGATATGTGAAACAAGAGGTTTGCTTTTTGTTTTTGATGCTAATATACCTGCGGGATAACATAACCAATCATGAGCATGAACAATATCAAAATCTATTAAATATAGGCATTTTGATACTTTATTTGTATATTCTCTCACCTTTCTAAAAAGGTCTTCTGAAGATAGAAGATTGGTCTTTAATTCTTCGAAAATTCTTAATTGATTTTGATTACTTAAATTATTTTCTATTTCAAAAAAAAAGTTAGAAAACAAAAGGACCTGTTTTAATTTATTTGAACTTGAATATCCATTTATTCCCTCACATATTCCTAAAAATTCAAAAATTTCAGATTGAGTATATGTTTTATCATGAAATAAATCTTCATATTTTTCTTTATCGACATCATTTATAAAAGTTGGCTTTAAATCATCTATATCTTTTTCATTTTTTAGTACAAAATATGCGTCAATTTTAGTAGGTAAAATAAGGATAATTTCAATATTTCTTTTAAGTAAGCTTTTAACCATTCCGTAGCATGCCATAGCAAGACCACCAGAAATCATTGGTGGAAATTCCCAGGTTAAAAATAGTATTCTCATATTAAGTATCCTTTAGTTAATTTTTATTAAGTTTATCTAATAATCTTAAATTAAGCAAAATTATAAATCTTGTATTAAAAAACAAAATTTTTCAACTTAATTGCATAGTTAATTACAATTTGTCTATCATTTTTTCAATACAATAAAGAGCTGCACAGGACCAGGCTTGAGCAGGACATCCTTTTGCAAGATGAGGATTTAATCCGTCCCATACTTCAGCAATAGACGCTTTATGGTTTTTTATAAAACCATTTCTTAATCTGTAGATAATATTTTCAAGTTCTTTTTTTAGGATATTTTTGTTATCATATATTTTTTCAATACATTTTGCATAAAAAAGAAGCAAAAATGGCCAAACAGTTCCCTGATGATATGCAAGATCTCTTGAAATTTGAGAACCAATATATTTTTTTTTGAAAGCTGGATCTTTTGGAGAAAGAGTTCTTAAACCATATGGTGTTAATAGTTCTTTTTTCGCTATTTCAATCGCAAGTTCAATTTTATCTTTTGTAACAAAATCAAAAGGTAATGATAAAGCTATAAGGAAATTGGGCCTTATCTCAAATATTGGCTGATTTTGATAAATTCTATCGGCAATTAAGTTTTCATGAAAATATTTTTGCATTGATTCTTTTGTTTTATTGGTAAGTTCAATAAGTTCATTTTCTTCAATACTGAAATTAGAATTATTTTTTTTATTTTGGCATGAAATTTTTAATAAATTAAACTGATCCATTAATTTGATTGTAATCATTAAAGAATTATACCACAAACCGTTTATTTCTACAGGAGCACCATATCTTGGAGTTATAGCCTTATTATTTAAAACAACATCCATCCATGTAAGGGCAATCGAATCGTTTTCTTTTATTTCTAAAAGACCATTTTCATTAACAAAAAATGGAAGATTTGAATTGTATAAATAATTAAGTAATATTTCAGTGATAAACCCAAAAATTTTTCTTTGTTTACTTTCTGGAAGATATTCAAATAGCTCATAACTTCTAATAATAAACCATAAAGAACTATCAATAGTGTTATAAGCACAATTTTGCCCTTCAAAAATAACATTTGGTAATATACCATCTTGCATTTTTTCAGCATAGTTTAATAATGTATTATAAGCAAAATGATAATCCTTTACAGTATCACAATCGGGCATGAAAGCTTGCAAACTAATCATTGTGTCCCTTCCCCAGCAAGTAAACCAAGGATAACCCGCAATAATATCATTTTTTAATTTGAAATCTATCATCGCTAATTTTAATATTTCTCTATATTCACTATATGTATATAGATCAACATCTTCAAAGAGTAATTCTTTAAAAATAGATTTAGTTTCCACATTCTGGTTAACTTTTTTATTATTTTTACTCAAAAATATTCGAGGTTTATATTTTTTTAATGGATGGTCAAATGCTAATGGATAAGATTCATAATAATTTATAGTTTTCTTGATAATTTTTTTTATAGTACTTTTTAATCTTTCTTCTTTATCTATTTGTTCATTATTTTTTATAGAGTTATTTTCATCTATAAGTTTATTATCAGAAAAAACTAGAGCAAATGTTTCTCCTTTTTCTATAGTTTTAATTATCGTAAATGGATTTATTAAATCTTCAAAAGCATCATAACCTCTTTCAGCTTCTCTTGAATAATATACATTTCTATATATATTATTTTGTAAAACGATTTTAAAATTCTCTTCTTCTAATTCATCATAAATATAAGTATATACACCAATATTATTATCATTTCTCTTAAAATAGATTTCATGTTCTTTTAAATTTTTATCTGCCAGTAATATAGATGAAATAATATCAAAAGTCGATGGTTTATTTATATTGTGATAAAATCTACATGAAAATTTTGGTTTTAGTTCAAGATTAATACTTTCTGATGAAAAGTTTGTATAAAAAACTATACTGATATTTTCTTCTGGATGCATCATTATATATTTCGCTATTAATATATCAGAATTAAATGGATATGATGAGTATAGAAAAAATGGAAATGGTCTCATATATGATTTTACAAGATGTCTATAACCATAAGGATAGATGATACTTAAATAGTTATTTGAATCAAGATAAAATTTACTATTATGGATAAAAACTTTTTCTTCTATTGAACTAACAAGATGATTCCTTATAAGATTATCATAAGAAGCGATAAGGATTCCATCATATTTTCTCTCATTTATAAGATTTCCAAAACCAAGAGCAAAGCCACCTTTACCATTTGTCAAAATCCATTCATTATAAAAATTTTCATATAAGGGACCATCGAAAAATTTAATATCCATATTAATTCCCCTTTATGTAATTATAAAATAATAATTGTAGAATTCAAAAATTTAAGATAAAATGTGAATCAAATTTAAAAAAAGATTTTAATTATTATTGGGTAATAAGAATATAAAAATATGAAGATTAATTCTCTAAGGAAAAACTATTGTAAAAGGTAAACTAGACTTATTTTCTATAACATAATTTTTTAATTTTTCATGAGTAACCAACGGGGATTCAACTATAACCTTTGAACCACCAATTATATCTATCATTCCAAGTTCATTTTCGAATCTTGGTACAATATGTTGATGAATATGTTTAATAGATGCTCCAGAGTTTTCTCCTATGTTAAAACCTATATTAAACCCTGTTGGATTATATAATGTTTTTAAACCTTCAATAAAAAATTTTGTCAGATTAAATAGATGAAAATTTTCATTATCTGTCAAATTTAAAAAATCTTCGATATGTTTGTTAGGGAAAAGCATAATATGACCATTATTATATGGATATAAATTTACACAAACTGAAATAAACTCTGATTTACAGATTAAAAGAGAATTTTCTATATTATTGGATATATCACATAAAATACAATTTGAATCATTAGTTTTCTTATTTTTAAAATACTTTATTTTATCAAATTGATACACATACTTAGTAAAAACAGTTTTAAATTCTTCAAGCTTTTTCATCTTCTTTTTGAAATATCAACTTTATATATTAAAACAGGTATTTCTATATGATGACTAATATAGTCGACTACAGAACCTAAAAAAATATCTTTTAAATTTGTTTTACCATGACTTCCAATTATTACCATATCATACTTATTTTCTTTTGCGAATTCACAAATTTGAGAATAAGGGATACCAATATCCATTTTAATATCATATGAAATATCTTTTATATCAAAACTTTCAATCATTTTCAAAAATTCTTTTTCTGCGCTTTCTTTAACCTGTTTTTCAGATTCTTCATCAAGTTTTACTTCGGGATAGTATTCTGGAAAAGTATAAACAGTATTGTAAGTAAAAAAGTTTCTTTCATCTATTACATGATAAAAGGTTACATGTGCATTCATAAGTTTAGCAATATTAGAAGAATATTTGGCGACAGATTCTGCTGTCTTTGAAAAATCAAGAGGAACAAGTATTTTCATGTTATCCTCCTTGTTGTCTTATTTATAAATTATTTTCAAATAAATTTCAAATTTAATTAGATTAATTTAATTAAAAAAAATAAGATATTCTCTCTATTTATATTTTAATTTCCTATTCATCATTCTGTCAATATCTTTCTTTTTAATTGTCTCTCTTTTATCGTATAGTTTTTTACCTTTTGCTAATCCTAATTCGACTTTAACTATCTGATTTTTTAAATAAATTGAAAGAGGGATTAATGTATATCCCGCCTGGTTTACCTTTCTTGCAATTTTTATAATCTCCTTTTTATGCAGTAAAAGTTTTTTAGGTCTTGATACATCATGCTTTATGTAACCCGAATTTTTATATTCTTGAATTAAAAATCCGTATAAATATACTTCTGACGACGTTATTTTCTCGGTCTATGCCGATCGGCAGGGGATCCCAGCGGGCGAGCGCGCCGCGGCGCGGGCGGCGTTTTTTTCCAAGGGGCAGGC
>DAOOKC010000099.1:0-5587 GCA_035385485.1 Exilispira sp. | reverse complement strand
AGAAAAAGAACAATTTATTATTGATAATTTAAACTTTTTTATTAATAATCGAAAAAGAAATAGAAATAGTAAAGATATATGCTATAATATTAAAAAGAAATAGTACTATACAATGAAATCTAAATTTTTTATTTTTATAATTTTATTTTTTGTTTTTTTCTTTATAAATATTTTTTTACCTTTCAATATTGTTATTGCTCAAGAAAATCAATCAAATTTTCAAAAAGGAGAACAATATTATATTGAAGGAAAATTTCAAATAGCGAAAATTTTCTTGGAAAAAGCACTTATTGAAGATCCAGAAAACTTTATAATTTATTATTATTTAGGTAATATATATTTTTTAGAGAAAAATTATGAAACTGCTTTAAACTATTATTTAAAAGGTGTTGAATTCAACAAAGAAGTAATTATTTTTTATTACAATATTGGACTAACTTATTATAACTTAGGAAAATATGAGGAGGCTATTTCATATTTTTTAAAAGTTATTGAAATTCAACCAACAAATGGCTCAGCATTTTTAAATCTTGGATTCTGTTACTATTTTTTAAAAGATAAAGAAAATACTATCAAGTATTGGAAACTTTATGTTCAATATCCAACAGATCCTGTTAAAAAAGAAAAAATTTTATATTTTATAACCGTTCTATCTGATCCAAACTATAAATTTCCTGAAAACTTGACCCAAAACTCATCTTCATCCTCCAGTTCAAGTAGTAGTTCATCTTCGAGTAGTGGTAATTCATCTGGTTCTTCTTCTGATTCTTCTTCATCAAATTCATCAACATCATCTTCTTCAACAATCGATACTACTCTTATTGATTCGATTTTACAAAGTGCGACTACTATTGATGAGGTACCTCCAGAAGCACCCGACAGCGAAGAGGCATTATAGATTATAGCTATATTTATCAAAATTCATAATATTTTGAATTTAATTTATATTTTTTTGAAATAGAATAATAAAAAATTACTAATAAAATAATAAAGAATATTTGAAAATCTATTTTTTTATTTATTAATTAAAATAAATAAATGGAAAAAATTTATGAAAAGATTAAGGAGGTACTTATTATGAATAATAAAAAAGTATTTATTATTGTTGGAATTGGTTTAGTTATAATTATTATTGGAGCAATTTTTTTAATTTTAAATAATAGTAAATCGGATATAAACAGATTAAAACTTGCTCAATATTACCTTTCAAAACAAGATTATGAATCTGCTCAAAGGATTTTAGAAGGAATACTTTTAAAAAACCCAGATAATCAAAAAGCAAAAGATTTACTTGATTTAGTAGTAAAACAAAAACTTCAAAATGAAAATATTTTAAATTCTCAAAATAATAAAAATGATTTAGAATCAAAACCAATTATAGAAAAACAGATTGTTGTTGTTCAAAAACAAGAAGAAAAACCAAAAGAACTTCCTACTCAAACTGATAATAAAGAAAATTCAAATATTGATTCAAAGACTCAAAGCTATAAAGAACTATTAAAAAAGGGTGAAAATGAATACAAAAATGGAAATTTTCTAAAAGCAATAGAATATTTTAATGAAGCATTAAAAATTAAAAGTGATGATTATCAGGCATATCAGGACTTAGCTTATACTTATTATGCTCTTGATGATGGTTCTACTGAAAGTTATACAAAAATTCAAAAAAATGCTGAAAAAGCCATAGAACTAAACAAAGATGCTGTAGAATCCTATATTTTACTTGGAAATATTTATTATAAATCGAAACTATATGAAAAGGCTAAAGAATCTTACCAGAAAGCATTAGCATTAAATCCAAAAAAAATCGAAGCTCTCGAAGGATTACTTCTTTCACAGGCTGCTTTAGAGGATTTTGAAAACGCAAAAAAAACTGCGGAAAGTATTCTTGAAAAAGATCCAAATAATTTTATAGCTAACCAGTACCTTGGAAAATATTATTTCAACAAAGAAAACTGGGATAAATCTGTAGAATATCTTGCTAAAGCCTATGCAAAAGACAAAACAAATAAAGAGTTGAATATAATGCTTGCCAAATCCTATTATATGAAAAAAATGTACAATGATGTAGTATCTGTCATGATAAATTCAATGAAAATTCAACCAATATATGTGGAAGAAGGAATGTGGACAGCTTTAGCTTACGATAAACTTGGAGATAAAAATTCAGCTGAAAAATTTTATAATATAGCTATTTCAACAGACAATATTTTAGACAAATCATATTTATATAAGACCTATTTCAATTATGGTTTATTTTTAGTTAATCAATCGAACTATTCAAAAGCTATTAATATGTTCTTTAAAGTTATAGAACTGGAACCGAACTATTTGCAAGCTTATATACAGTTAGGTTATTCGTATTTCAACTTAAAAGATTATGACAATTCAATAACTTACTATGAAAAGGCTATTTCCCTTGGAGATAAATCTTTTGCGACATTTTATAATCTTGGTTTTGCATATTATAAGGCTAAAACAAAGAAAGATTTAAATAAATCTTTAACCTATTTTAATAGTGCATTAAATGAAAATAAAAATATAACAGATGTCGAGAAAAGAAGCGATAACTTTGCTAATATCTATACAATTATAGGAAATATGATAATTAACGAAGATAAATCCAAGGCATTTCAATATTACAATCTTGCAGTAAAATATTCTTCAGTTTATCTTGAAACCTATCTTGGTATTATTGAATGTATTATAGCTGATAAAGATAAAAAACTAGTTAATCAGGAAAGTCTTATAAAAATTATTGAAACAGGAGATTCAAGAATTAAAATATCAGTTGAAACTAAATCTTCGGTTGGCGATTCAATAAAAGTCTTTTATATGAAATCAGCATTAGCTTGTTTTATTTATGAACTTTACAATCAAGCTTATACTTACTCAATGAAAGCAATAAACATAGATAAAAAATATGGCGAAGCATATGACATAGCTATACAAGCATTGATAAAACTTGATAGAAAAGATGAAGCATTAAAACTTATCGATATATATCTTGGATTTGCTGATGAAAAAAAGAAGACAGAACTTTTAAAACTTCTTGAGCAATTGACTAAATAATTAAATTATGAAATTTGACCTTTTTCATTCTTTTATTTATATTTTCTATACAATATCATTTTAATATGATTTGGAGGAAATAATGGGTTATTATTTTGAAGTTGATGAAACAAATTTTGATGATGAAGTTTTGAAATCAAAGTTACCAGTTTTAGTGGATTTTTGGGCACCATGGTGTGGCCCATGTAGAATGGTTGCACCTATAGTTGAAGAAATTGCCAAAGAATATGAAGGTAAAATCAAAGTATGTAAAGTTAATACAGATGAAGCACAAAATATTGCTATGAAGTATCAGATTGCATCAATACCAACTTTAGCTATTTTTAAAGATGGTAAAGAAGTAAAAAGACAAATCGGTGCACTTCCCAAACCAATGCTTAAAAAATTTATTGATTCTAATGCTTTTTAAGAACTAAGTGCCAATTTAATGGTATCTATAATTTCTGGAATATGGAAAGGTTTATCAAAAAATCCTATAACATTATATTTTCTTAACGTGTCTTTTGATATTAACCCCATATTTCCAGAAATTATTATGAATTTTGTCTTTGGATTTGCATGATATATAGCTTTTATTGCTGATTCTCCATTCATCTGTGGCATCATCAGATCCATTATAACAAGATCTATATCTTCGGATATAGATATTTTAAATGCTTCTTTTCCATTGTAAGCTTGTTTTATGATAAAATTCTCTGATTCTAAAATTATTTTTAACATTTCATTTAATTGAGTATTATCATCAACAATCAAAATATTTTGCTTACTTTTCATCGCATCTCTCCTAAAGACTTTGAATTTCTATAACTTTTTTTATTATTGTATTTTTATGTAAAATATTTATAATCAATATCATTTCCATTTTAATCTTTTTCAATTATTTTCATTACTAATTTTGGAATATCATCAATTTTAGCTATATTTGTATAGTATTTCTTTTGGATTATTGTTTCTGGTAGACTTGTCTCGAATTTTAATATTGTATTTGGGTTTTCATCAATTTTTTGAACTATAACTGGAATATCATTTTCTTTTGCAATTTTTAACCCTTCTAATGGATCATTTTTATTAACAATACCTGCGAGGCATATCACTATTGGTCTTAACTTTTTTGTAACGCATCTTTTTATAAATTCAGTAATGCAATTATCCTGACATCCAATAATACTAATAATTTTTTGATGCTCATTTATATCCAAGATATGCCCTGCTTTAGCCATATAAATTTTATTTTCTAATTTTGTCTCATCGTTTACTACTTCAATGGGCAATTTAGCTTTTTCAGCAAAAACTTCACAAAATATTTTATCAAAACCTATAGGTAAATTTTGTATTATAATAATTGGCAAATTAAATGATATATCAAATTTATCTATTATATTATATAAAGCCTTTGGTCCTCCTGATGTCAAGCCAATTAAAATAAAATCATAACTCATCTATCTTTCTCCATTTTTTCTAAATTATACTTAATTTATTATAAAATGATTTTTTATTTTTGCAACCTTTTTAAACAATATTGACTTTTAAGATAAGTTTATTATTGTTTGATTATGAAAATCAAAGAGATAATAGAGATTACTCAAGCTACTGTATATAATTGTCCTAATTACGAATTTGAAGTTTTTTATACATTTGCATCTGATTTGATGAGTGATGTTTTACTTCATGGTTCAAATTATGGAGATATTGCTCTTTTGGTTACTGGACTTGCGAATCCCCAGGTAATAAGAACAGCTGAAGTGCTTGATTTAAAAGCCATCTTACTTGTAAGAGGCAAAAAACCATCTGAAGAACTTATAAAACTTGCTAAAGAAAATAATATAATACTTTTATCAACTGAATTTGGAATGTATAAGACATGTGGCGAATTATATAAACATGATTTAAAACCACTTTTCTAATATGGGTGAATATCAAAAACAAAGAAAAGTAAAATTATTTTGTGCAATACTTTATTCAGACTATGAAATTTATAAAAAAACACTTAATATACTTGAAAATGAATTTTCGAAAATAGATTATATTTCTGATGTAATTCTATTTTCTTATACATCATATTACCAACCAGAGATGGGAGATAATATATATAGGTTATTCATCTCTTTTTCAGATCCGATTTATCCATATAAATTAGCTGAAATAAAAAAAAGAACAAATGAAATTGAAAATCTTTTTAAGATCGATAACAAAAGAAAGATAAATATTGATCCTGGTTATATAAGTTTAAGTAATCTTGTTTTAGCAACCACTAAAAACTATTCGCATAGAATTGCGCTATCAGCTGAAATTTATGGTGAAGTTACTTTGATATATAAAAAAGGTGGTTTTCAATCTCTTGATTGGACATATCCCGATTATAAAGACTCTAAAAATATTGTTCACTTTAATAATATAAGAAATATTCTATCAAAACAACTTAAAGAATCAAAAAATAATTGAATAAAAATCATATATTTTGATTATCTTTATTTATATATCTTAATAATTTCTTTGCTTTTATTTTTACCAGATT
>DAOOKC010000098.1:0-5615 GCA_035385485.1 Exilispira sp. | reverse complement strand
ATTGATATAAATCAAATAAATTTTGAAGTTTTGAATTCTTATATAAAAGTTTCTGAAAAAAAAGAATCTGAAAAAGATGAAGTAAATAAAATAAAAGAAATAAATTTAGAAGAGAAAAATGAATCAGCGGTAAATGAAAAAATAGGTTTAGCAAGCGAGGATAAAGAAAAAGCTTCTACAACAAGGGATTTACAGGAAATTAATTCTAAGACTTCTACAATATTAAGAGTTGATTCAAATAGAATAGATGATCTTTTGAATTTAGTATCACAAATAGTAATAAATAAAGCAGCTTTAATTGAATATGCTACTAAAATTATCAATTTCGTTAATTCTTTCGATTTATTAAATTCCGAAACATTTAATATAATAAATTATTTAAGTAATATTCTGGAATCTGAATCAGATTCTATTACTTTGTCCAAAAATCAAATAATAAAAATTGTTAATATTTTAAATCAGACAAGTTCAACCATTGATTCCATAAAGATTAATACAAATAATCTTTCAAATGAACTTCAAGTTTATTCAAGAACCATCAACCTTTTACAAGAAGGGGTGATGAAGATAAGAATGGTTCCAATCGAACAGATGTTGAATAGATTCCCTAGAATTATAAGAGATCTATCTAAAAAGTTAAATAAAGAAGTTGAAATTATAATGGAAGGAGAAGATACTGAACTTGATAAGTCTATTATTGAGGAACTAGCCGATCCTGTAATGCATATATTAAGAAATTGCATGGATCATGGTATTGAAGATACTGCTACAAGAGAAAGACTTGGAAAAAAAAGAAAAGGTACTATAAAAATCTCTGCAAAAAATGAAGGGAATATTATAAAAATAGCTATTGAGGATGATGGGGCTGGAATTAATAATGAAAAGGTAAAAAAGAAAGCTATAGAAAAGAAGATTATTAGTGAAAATAGAATTTTATCCCAACAGGAAATCTATGAACTTCTATTTTCTCCAGGGTTTTCAACAGCAGATAAAATAACTGATGTTTCTGGAAGAGGAGTAGGTCTTGATGTAGTAAAAAAAGCTCTTGAAAACTTAAATGGTTCCGTTCAAATAGAAAGTGAACAAAATAAATATACAAGATTTATAATAAAAATACCTTTAACTTTAGCTATTATACAGGCTTTATTGGTTTATGTTTCTAATGAAGTATATGCATTGCCTATAAGTAATATTTTAGAAACAAAGCGAATTTATGATCAGGATATTATTGAAATTGAAGGGAAAAAAGCGATTAAAATTCGAGAAGAATTTGTATCTGTAGTATTTTTAAATGAAGTATTTAATCTTACAAAGAATAATTCTAAAAATTATAGTTATTTAATAGTTGTCGGAATAGGAGACAAGAAATTAGGACTTGTGGTAGATTCTCTTATAGGTAGTCAGGATATAGTTATTAAACCTCTTAAAAATTCTTTTACCAGGGTTCCCTCAATAGCTGGATCTGCAATTTTGGGAAATGGTGAGATTGCCTTAATAATAGATATAAATCAATTAATATTAAATGAAACAAAAAATGAAATAAGTGAATTAAATATAAATCTTTAATGTTGGAGGAATTCATGAATATAGATTTTATAAATCCATTTGTAGAAGCTTCTTATGAAATATTGAAGGAAGTATTGCAAATTGAGATAAAAAGAGAAGATATTTATCTTAAAAGTAGGGTTTCTAATATTAAGGGTATTGCAGCTTTAATTGGATTATTTGGTGAGGTGGAAGGTAGACTTATTTTAGATATGACCCCGGAAACTGCTATTCAAATTGCATCAAAGATGATTGGAGAAAATATTAATACTGTTGATGATATGGTAATTAATGTTATTACAGAAGTTGCCAACATGATTACAGCAAATGCAATAACCAAACTTCATAATAGAGGTTATGATCTAGATCTTACTCCACCTTCTATAATAAGAGGAAATGATGTGGAAATCACCGATAAAGATTTAGAAGCTTTGGTTGTTCCATTACGAATGCAGTATGGATTGGTCGAAATAAATGTTGCTACTAAAGAAAAATAAAATTTAGGTGCAAGCTATGAAACAAAAGTATGTAACTTTTCTTTTAGGTGATAGACTTTATGGTCTTGATATAATGAAAGTAAAAGGAATAGAAAAAGTAGAAAATATTTATATTATTCCGAATATGCCTAAAACTATAAGAGGTGTCTTTAAATTAAGAAATTCTATAATTCCAGTTATTGACCTAAAAAAAAGATTTACTTTCAATGAAGAAGAAACTAATATAGATACTATAGTTCTTGTTAATACAAACGAAATGGAACTTGGAATACTTATTGATAAGGTGAAGATGGTTTTCGAAGTAGACACTTCTGAAATACAACCTCCGCCAATATTAAATACAGGTATTAATAAAGATTACTTGAAAGGTATTACTAAAGTAGATGATAAAAATGTAATGTTAATAATTGATCTTGACAAATTATTTTCTAAAGAAGAATTATTATCTTTAAAATCTCATCTTTAACTATTTTTCAAAACAATTTAATTTAACCGATATTAATAATAAAGCTTGATTTTTTATATATAATTTTCAAAGTACACTTGATGGTGATGATTTATAAAAAATAATATTTTATTTTGAAGTTAAAAATTTTTGTATTTATTATTCTTAATTTTTATATAGAAGGAAAATTTATGTCGGGAAATGAAAAATTTAAAACTTTTAAGTTATTCCTGATATTATTAATTTTAATCAATATTTTTCTTATAATTTTTTTTATCAATAATAATAATGTCATAAAAGATAACATTATAAAAGCACAAACGGGAAATACTCTTGAATCTTTATATTTACAGGCTCTTGAAGAATTTGAGAAACAAAATTATTCAAGATCAATAGAATTATTTACAAAATATTTATCTTTAAATCCTCCTTTGGAAAATAAATCAAAAGCTTTATATTATATGGGAATAGGTTATTTTTTTCTATTAAATTTAAATTCAAGTGAAAAATGCTTTTTACAAGCAATGTCGGGTGTTATATCAGAACAGCAAAGATCTATATCTTTATATTTTCTTGGAAGAATAAAGTATTCTCAAAAAAATTATAATTATGCTATATCATATTTTAAAAACTTTATAGATTCAGTAAATGATAGATCATTGTTAATCAATGTTTATTTTTTCTTGTGGCAGTCCTATCTTTATAAAAAAGATACTACTTACGCTGAAAAATATAAAAATCTTTTTATTAATGAAGTTGAAAAAGGAGAAATAACATATTTTTCAAAAGAAAAAACAGATGGGAAAAATGAAATAGATTTACAAAAATATGCCGAATTATATGAGTTACTTTATATAAATCAAACTTTGATAGATCAATATAAAGAAATAATATTAGAACTTAATAAAAAACTTGAAAGTAATAATTTACTTCCTCCAATAAATGATACGGAAGAAAAATATAGAGAAATGCTTGAAAAAAGCCAGAATGATTACAAAAACCTTGAGAATAAATATTTAGAACTTCAAAAAAAATATGAATCCTTACAAAAAAATTTTAATGATTTGCAACAAAATTATACTTCGATTAAGAACAAATATGATCTTCTTCAAAATTCATATAATGATCTACAAAAGCAATATATTGCAGTTCAATCAGATTATGACAAATTGAAAGAAAAACTTTCAGAAGGTTCTCAACTAGAACAGGAATATTCAAAACTTTTTTCAGAGTATAATCAATTGCAGCAAAAATATAATGAATTAAATGAAAAAATAAAAAGTGGTAATATAAGTTTATCAAATGAAGAAATAGAAAAATTGAAAAAAGAAAATGAAGATTTAAAAAACACTATAATTGATAAAGAAAATCAAATTAATCAATTGAAAACTCAGATAGATGAACTTGAGGCAAAGATTGAATCGATACTTTCTGGTGCTGAAAATGCAATAGTTCAGGCATATGAGATGAAATTTTTAGAACTTAAAAAAAAGGAAACTGAATTAAATAATTTAGATCAAAAATTGAAAGAAAAAGAATCAAATTTAATTAAATTGGAAAAAGACTTAAAGGAAAAGGAAAGTCAACTGGATTTATTTGAAAAAAAATTAAATAGATATTCTATGGTTTTAGATTTAAAGATAAGATTACTTACATCATTGGCTGATTTTATAATGAAGAAAATTGAACTTTTTATTAAACTAACATCTTCATTAAATCAATAATATTTTAGAAGGTAAAAGATGAAAAAAGGAAAGTATAAAATATTTATAGTTATTATTTTTTTCATTGTAGTTAATATATTTTTATTATTGGATTTAGATTTTTTAAAAGCACAGTCATCTTATTTAGAAAATGACTTATACAAAATTGTGCCAGATTCAAAGACTGGAATGATAAATATTTATGTTAAAAAGTTAAAAACCTATGCTTTATATTATAGTATTCCATCATCTTCAAAAATCTTATTAAAATACGACAATTTTCAATATTTACTTGAATCTACTGGTTCTGTTATACAGGATTTTACTTTACAAGATAATGCTCTTGTCTTTAAGTGGGGAACCAAGTTTGTAAATTTAACTGAAACAATTGAATTTATCAATCTTGACCAATATAATATAGGCATTCAAGTAAAAATTGAAGTAAAAAATATTGATATAAAAGGACATTTCATAGCAATAGGAATTCTTTTTGATACCTATCTTGGTGAAAATTATAACAAACCTTTTCAAATAAGTAATCTTGGCATTATAGATAGTGAGCAATACTTTACTAAATCATCTATTCCATTAAATATTTTCTCATTGGACAATCCAAATAATCCAGTTGTTGGACTTGTTTTTTATCCAAAAAGAGCGGGATTAACGTCTCCCGATAAGATAATTATTGCAAATTATGATGAACTATTAAATAATTTCTGGAATTTTTCATATGTCAAAGGAAGAAATTTTAGCTCAACATACAAAAGATTAGATGCAGCAGTAGGATATATTTATGATGAATCTTTTGTAAATACAAATCAAACTAAAACCATTAGTTATGTTTTAGGTTTTTATCCTTTAAGATCATCTTCAACTTCTACGGAATCGAAAGAAGAAAATAATGAAGAAAGTAAAAGTGAAGAAAAGGACAAGGTATATCCTGAAGATGTCGACTCTAAAATAAAAGAATTAAAAGCATATTTAGAAGATCAAATAAAGTCCTTAAATGATAAAATAGAAGAATTAAAAAAGAAATATGAAGAGCTTTCTTCTATGGACAGTGCTTTTTTTTCTGGACAGGATTTGATATTAGCTGCAATGGATATTTTGACTGAAATAAATGCACTTGAAGCACAAATACATGAATTAAACGATGAAGAATTCAATAAATTATATTTAGATTTATTAAACAAACTTGAAGATTTATTACAAAAATTAAATGAACTTTTGAATTCTTAGTTATTAAAATAAATACTATAAAATAAATATTATAAAGAAAATTAATTATATAAGATTTTCATCTTTTTTATCAATATTTCTTTTAATTTGCTGAAAAGAAATAATAGATTTTTCACCAAGTTTTTCTTTTAACTCAATGGCATTAATTATTGCTTTAGCCTTGTAATGGTTATTAAAACTTACTAT
>DAOOKC010000097.1:0-5654 GCA_035385485.1 Exilispira sp. | reverse complement strand
AAGATAGTGAAATAAATTTTTTTAAATTCAAAGTATTCTTAAGCAATGTTCAAAATTTGTAAAATCAAAAAATAAAATCAAAAAATATCAAAAACAAATAATTATTTTATATTTACCAGTTATAATTTTTTCAAACCAATCTGGTTTTAAAATGTTATCTTATTCATTAATTTATTTTAATAATCTATTTTATTTTTTTCGAAAAAAATCTTTACAAACTTCAATTCTTTTATATTAATTTTAATGAATTCTTATTTTATTATTAAAAGAGGTAAATATGCTTGAAAAACTTAAAAAGATAATTTCTTCTATTGATGCAGATTATGCTGACCTAAGATATGAGATCAGAAGCGATTTAGATATTGAATACTTTAATAAAGACTTAAATAGAATAAGTACGAATTCAGCAGGTGGATTTGTATTAAGAATATTAATTGATGGAGGTTTTGCAACATCTACTTTTACAAATATTGCCGATGCTGAAAAGGCTATTAAAAATTGTATAATAAATGCTAAAATACTTTCGAAAAATTCTCCAAAAAAAGTTAAACTTGCGAAGGTTGAAACTATAAAAGATAAATTTACACCAAGGTTAAATATTGATCCAGATAGCATAGATATAGTAGAGAAGATAGAACTTCTTAAAAAATATAACGAAATGGCTCTTGCTGAGCCTAAGATAGTTTCTACTTCAATGAGGCTATTTGAGGTAAAAAGAGATAGATTTTTTGTAAGTTCAGAAGGGTCTGAGATCAATGAAAAACTCATAACATGTGGAATATCTGGTCTTCTAACTTCAAAAAAAGATAATATCCTTCAAAATGTAAGGGTTGCTTTTGGCGGAAGTAATGGTTTTGCGAATTTACAAAATCAGGAAGAATACATGGGTAAAAGGATAAAGATAGTATGTGATTTACTTGATGCAGAACCTGTGAAAGGAGGTGTGTATAATGTAGTACTTAATCAAAGTCTTGCGGGTGTTTTTACTCATGAGGCTTTCGGTCATTTTTCAGAGGCTGATTTGATAGAAGATTCACCTGTGATGAGGCAGAAAATGGCTATTGGCTCACAGCTTGGCAACCCTATTTTAACAATTATTGATGACCCTACTATTTATGGTGAATTAGGATTTTACAAATATGATGATGAAGGAGTTCCTGCCAAAAAAACTGTTTTAATGGAAAATGGTATATTAAAGGCAAGACTTCATTCAAGGGTAACTGCATCTGAATTTAATGAACCTGTAAATGGGCATTGTGTTGCTGAAGATTATAGATATGCGCCTATTATAAGGATGGGTACAATTTTTATTCAAAATGGAAGCGATACATTTGATAGTTTAATTGAAAAACTTGGAGATGGGTTATATCTTTGTGATGCAAAAGGTGGGCAAACTGCTGGAGAGAATTTTACCTTTGGTGCTCAATATGGATATATAGTTAAAAATGGCAAGATAGATAAAATGGTTAGAGATATAAATATTTCTGGTAATCTATATGAGACATTGAAAAATATTAACGCAATAGCCAATGATCTTTTGCTTTCAAAAACTGGTGGTTGTGGTAAAGGACAGCTTAATATTAGATCCTGTCATGGAGCTCCTCATGTTTTGATAAATAATCTAGTAGTTGGAGGTGTTTAAAGAAAAAATTAAAGATAAATAAAGTTAATTATAAATTAATTAAAGGTAAAAATAAAGATAGAAATAAAAATATGTTAAAATAAAACTAAAAGAGAAATAATAATAAAGTTTAATAAAAAGGAAAAATTAAAAAAATAATAAAAATAAAAACAATAAAAATGATAAAGAATAAAGAATAAAAAATAAAGAATAAAAAGAAATATAATAGAAAATTAATTAAATAGCTTTTGAAAAAGATAATTTTATAATAAAATTGGAGGAAAACATGTCAAATGATATAGAAAAAATCTATAACGAAGCAAAAATAGAATTTGATCAATTCCTTATAAGACAGGAAAATTTTGAAAATATCGGTGTTACATTTGAAGATTCAAAATTTAAAAAAGTAGATAGTTCTATTAATCAAACTACAAGCATTAGTGCTATAAAAGACAATTATTTCGGTTTTGCTTATACCACATCTATTGATGATGTTGGCGCTCTGATTCAAAATGCTAAAAATTCAATGGTGGGAAAAGTAGATGGATCTTTTGGAGTTGCAGAAAAAGATAAAATAGAAAATTTAGATACTTATAAAAAATCTATAGAAAATCTGACAGCTGAAGATATGCTTGATAAATTAAATAAGATAGTGGTTTATCTTAAAGATAAGACTAAGGCTCAGATAAATCTTGAAGGCTATATTGAAAAGATTAACTTAAAAGTATTAACAAGTAAAGGTGTGGATTATGATCAAAAAATTTCGACATATATAAACTATATTAGTTTAATTTATCCTGGTTCATATTCAAATGTTTCAAGGATTTTTGCATCTTATGATATTGAGGATTTAGATAAAGAGACTTTAGATTACTTACTATTTTTATATAATCAATCTGAAAAACAGGTTAGACCTCAAAGTGGTAAAATGAAGGTTTTATTTTTACCCGAAGCTTTTTATACATTCATTTATAGACTTAGTTCAGCACTTTCTGGTAATAGTCTTATTTATAAAAGAACACCACTGGAAGGTAAAATAGGTCAAAAAATAACTTCAAATCAATTTACCCTATTTCATGATCCACATCGACTTGATTTTCCTTATGCAAGGGCATTTGATGATGAAGGAACAAGAACAGAAAAGATTAATTTTATAGAAAAAGGAGTTCTTAAAAATTTTTATTTTAATAGAAAAGCAGCCCATAAATATGGAGTAAAATCTACAGCTCATGGTTATTGTCAGGAACCAACCGAACCTGCTTCTGCATTTGTGCCAAACTTTATGGTTGAAAAAGGGGATAAATCTATTTATCAACTTATTTCTATGATGGATAAAGGCGTAATAATACCATCTGTTCTTGGTGCACATTCGGGCAATATTCAAAATGGTGATTTTTCAATAGGACTTTCACCAGGAATTTACGTGGAAAATGGTAATATTATTGGACATGTAAAAGACTCAATGGTTGCAGCAAACATTTATGATTGTTTAAATAAGATTGTTGCTATAGAAGATAAGATTCATTTTTCAATAATGGGAAGTTTTCCAGCTATTCTTTTTGATGATATAAATGTTGTGATTAAATAATTATAATCAAAAAATTTATGTTAAAAATATTGACTTAATTTATTACGAAAATTATTATTAATATAGAAAAGCAAAAGGAGGTGTAATGAATACCCTTATTGCTGCAAACGACACATGGAGTTTATGGACTTTTTTAATTGTTGCTGCTTTTTTAAGTATTTTTCTTGAGCAAAAATACAAATGGGCTTCAAAAGTAAGCGGTGCTATTATCGCACTTATTTTTGGACTTTTAGCAACCAATCTTAAGATTGTACCAACAGACGCACCTGTATGGGATGCAGTCTGGGATTATATTTTACCTATAGCTGTAACTTTACTTTTGTTCCAAGCTGATATGAGAAAAATCCTTAAAGAATCTGGAAGACTCTTTGGTATTTTTAATATTTCTGCAGTTGGAACGCTTTTGGGTGCTATTGTTGCAACTTTACTTTTCAGTTCATTAATACCTGAAGCATATAAAGCTGCGGGTATGATGACAGGTTCTTATATAGGTGGAGGAGTAAATTTTGTTGCTCTTTCCAAAATTTTTGAAGTCAATGAGAGCATAATTGGTTCATTGACTGTTGCAGATAATCTTAATATGGCTATAGCATTTTTGATTTTACTTTCTATTCCAACATGGGCTTTTTTCAAAAAGCATTTTACTCATCCATATGACGATGAAATTGAAAAACTTCATGGTGAAGGAAAAGTTGAAGATGAAAAGACAAAAGCTGCATTATTTTGGAAACGAAAAGAAATTGCCCTTTTAGATATTGCAGCATCACTTGCTGCTGCTATTGCCATTGTTTTTGTTGCAGTAAAATTCACAGGTTGGGTAAAATCTGTTATTCCATCAAGTGCAACTGGATTTAAGTTAATTTTAAGGTTAATTTTCGGTCAAATTTATCTTATAATACCTATTATTACATTAACAATTGCCACATTATTTCCAAACGCATTACCAAAAATCCCTGGTGCAAATGAGATAGGAATGTTTTTTATTTATATGTTCTTTGTAGTAATTGGTATACCTGCAAGTATAGGAACTGTTATTACAAAGGCACCAATTCTTCTTGCTTTCTGTCTTGTCATGGCTCTTATTAACATTGTTTTTACCTTAGGTATTGGCAAATTATTCAAATTTAGTGTTGAAGAATGCGTTGTTGCTTCTAATGCTAACCTTGGAGGACCATCTACCGCTGCTGGTATGGCTATAGCTAAAGGTTGGCAAAAATTAATAGTTCCAGCTATTCTAGTTGGAATCTGGGGTTATATTATTGGAAATTATCTTGGAACATTTATGGGCTATTTATTAAAAAGTATATTGGGATTATAAGTTAATCTAATAAAATTAAACGGGTAGGTTAAAAAATTCCTGCCCGTTTTTTTAATATTGATTTATGGAGAAAAAAATATGAAAAAATATATTGAAAAAGAAATACCAGAAGGTAAAAAATTAAATTGGGATTTGATTAGATCTATACCGATATATGAAAATAATGAACCACTTGTTCCATTAAATCTTTATCCTGAAAGAATATTATGCCATCCTGAATATTTCATACAGCAAATTGCTAATGCAATGCCTGTTTTGTATGCAAGAGAAGGTTTATATAAAAAACTTATTGAAGCTTCAAAAAATCTTCCAAAAGGTTTTAAATTTGTTGTATATGATGCTTATAGACCGGTTGAAGTTCAAAAATCTTTGTTTGATAGTTATAAAAACAAACTTGCAAAGCAAAATCCAACTATGAATGAAGATCAGCTTATTGCACTTACTTTAAATTTTGTATCATTACCATCAGAAGATCCAAAAAAACCTTCTGCTCATAGTACTGGAGGTTCTATAGATTTAACTATTGTGGATGATGAAGGAAAACTTTTAGACATGGGCTCATATTTTGATGATATGGGTGATATTGTTATTACAACTTATTTTGAAGAAAAATTAAAAAAAGGTGAAAAATTAGGAGAAAAGGAACTTAAAATAATTGAAAATAGAAGACTACTTTATAATATAATGATAGAGCAAGGTTTTACAAATTTTGTAAATGAATGGTGGCACTATGATTATGGAAATCAGCTCTGGGCTTATAATGGAAATCATCCAAATGCAATTTATACTATGACAAAACCTTTTTTCTTCTGGAAAGAATAATTTTTAACTATAAACAGCAAATTTTTCTTTTGTTTTATCTATAGTTTGCCTTTTAATCTTTTTAGTTGTAGTTTTTTCAAACTCATTTTCATAAATAGAAAAGTAATGAATTCTCTTAAAAGCTGAAATTTTTTGATTATTTTGTTTTATTTCTTCTCTAATTAAGGGTATTATTTCATTTAATTGAATACTTTCTTTTTGTTTATTTAATACCTTTTCAAGGTTTTCAAAATTTGGATAAATGTATGCTACTATTGTTTCGTTTTGTGTTGTTTGTTCAACCATTTCATCGACAACTATTTCTG
>DAOOKC010000096.1:0-5672 GCA_035385485.1 Exilispira sp. | reverse complement strand
AATCGGTCATTTGCTACTCCTGATTTTTGTGCAAAAGTAATTGCTTTTGCTTTGATATTTCAAGAAAAGCAAATTTAATTGCAAAAAAAAATGCTAAAATTATTTTAGGTAAAGAAGATAGTTCTATAAATATTATTAAAAGTAATATTTTGAAAGAAAATTTTTTATTAAAACTTTCAAATATGCAAAACAGAATTTTTGATTTTATTCTGGCAAATCCACCTTATATTGATAAGAAAGATTTTGCCAATCTCCCTTTAGAGGTGAAGAACCATGAACCTAAAATAGCTTTAGTACCAAAGGAAAGACAGAATATTTTTTATGAAAAGATTATAAATTATTCTTCATTATTATTAAAAGAAAATGGTTTTATAGCCTTTGAAGTTTCTGATACTAAGCATGCAGATAGTATTGCAAAAAAACTTTATGAAAAAGGTTATTGGGCTTTGATAGTTTATGATTTTCAAAATATAGGGAGAGTTGTTATAGGGCAAAAAGGATGATTTCAAATATTCAAAAATTGGAACAAGAATTTTTCCAGAAAATAAATCTTTTTGAAGAAAGAGATAAAGAATTAATTCTTAAGGCATATAAAATTTCATATGAAAAACATTTAGGGCAAAAAAGATTATCAGGTGAAGATTATATTACACATCCTCTTTCAGTTGCTTTAATACTTCTTGATTTAAAGATGGATGTCAGCACAATATCAGCTGCTTTAATGCATGATATTTTGGAAGATACAGAAACAACAGAAGAAGAAATACTAAAGATTTTTAATCCTACAATCTTAAAACTGATTAAGGGTGTGACAAAAATATCAGCAATGAGAAATAGTGCTCAGTTTGTCTCCAGGGGATATGAAGATTTAAGAAGATTTATATTTTCTATTATAGATGATTTAAGAGTTCTTATTATTAAACTTGCTGATAGACTTCACAATATGCGTACATTACAATATCAACCTCCAGCAAAGCAGATAGAAATAGCAAAAAACACACTTGAATTATATGCTCCCTTAGCAGCAAGGCTGGGTATGGAGTGGATTAAAGATGAACTTGAAGATCTTGCACTTTATTATATAGATCATAAATCTTATCAATATATAAAAGAGGCAATAGCATCGAAAAAAGAAGATAGAAAAAAATATATTGAATCAATTATAGATGAAATTAAAGCCATAATAGAAAAAGAAAAATTGAATAATATAAATATTGAAGGAAGAGGAAAGCATTTTTACTCAATTTATCGAAAATTAAAATTTCAAAATAAAAATATTGATGAAATATATGATTTAATGGGTATTAGAATACTTGCAGAATCTATTAGAGATTGCTACACAGTTTTAGGAATAATACATAATCTTTATAAACCTATTCCTTCAAGATTCAAAGATTATATCGCTTTCCCCAAGGCAAATCTTTATCAAAGCCTTCATACTACAGTTATAGATAACAACGGAAAACATATTGAGGTTCAGATAAGAACCTATGAGATGGATAACAATGCAAAATATGGAGTTGCAGCCCATTGGATGTATAAAGAAAATATATCCGATGAGAAAAAGATTGAAACCGAATTAAAGATTTTTTCAAAACTGAAAGATTGGAAGCAACAGGATTTTTCTGATGAAAATCTGATGGAAAATTTAAAAGCCGAAATACTATCAGAACAGATTTTTGTTTATACTCCAAGAGGGGATGTAGTGCAACTTCCTAAAAATGCTACTACTTTAGATTTCGCTTTTGCCATACATACGGACATAGGTCTTCATTGCATTGGAGCAAGAGTAAATGGCAAGTTCGTCCCTATCAGAAAAGAATTAAAAGGTGGGGAAGTAGTAGAAATACTAACTTCTAAAAAACAACTTCCATCCATAGATTGGTTGGAAATAACTAAAACAAGAAAAGCAAAATCAAAAATTCGATCCTTTTTTAGAGAGGTTGATAAGCTGAACAGAAATGAAAAGATTAAACTATCTTCAGATGCTGCTATAAATGTTATAAACTCTATTAATACAGAGAAGAAGTTAGATTTATCAAGGTCTATAAATTCTGAAAAAAAATCAGAAAGACCTAATGAACTTAAATCTGAAGTTGAGAATAAAAATAAAGTAGAAAATTTATATGAAAATAAATATATATATGTTTTTGGTAATCATAATATATTATATCAATTTGCTACATGCTGTAATCCAAGACCTGCAGACAAAATAGTTGGATATATAAGTATTTCTAAACATTCAGTAGTAATACATAAAGCACAATGTAAATTTATTCAAAGAATAATAAATGAATATGGAAATTCAAGAATTGTTCCGGTAAGCTGGAATGATCCTTTCGCTACTTTTAACAGAAAGTATAAGATAGAAAGCGAAGAAAATTCTACAAAGATTATATCTGAAATTGTTAATGCTATAGATATAGGGAATTTACACTTAAAAGAATTAAATTCAACTGTTAAAGACTTAAAAACCGTTTGCTTTATTACAGTGGAATCAAAAACTGAAGAAAGTTTTCAAATTTTCGAAAATCAAATATCGCAATTAGAAGATAGATTAAAACTTTTGAGAATAAACTGATAAGAGGTAAAATATGTTACAACTTCTTGCAAGATTGAAAATCTATTTTGGACCTTTTAGACTTTTTGAATCTCACTCTTTTATGATTTTGCTTTCATTGTATCTTTCTTTTCTTTTTTCATTTTTAGCTATTCCTAAATTTTCAAAATATTTACCGCATGATAGAGGAAGAGATTTCGCTCATGATTCAACTAAAGCCAAAGGTAAACCAACTGGAGCGGGTATAATTTTTATTATTATCTTTGTTCTGGTTTCTTTTTTGGTTGCACCAATGACATGGGAACTTGCAATTATTGTAATCTTGACTCTTTTGACGATGCTAACGGGTTATCTTGATGATACAAGCGAAAAACCCTGGAGTGAATATAAAAAGGGTCTTTTAGACTTTATTCTTGCTTTAGCTGCAGCTTTTGTCATTAGCTATTTTTCCAGTACAAAAATCTGGTTGCCTTTTACAAAGCAAATAATAGAGATTCCCAGAATATGGTATATTGTTGGTGCTACAATATTGATATGGATATCTATTAATACTACAAACTGTTCTGATGGAGTGGATGGTCTTTCTGGAGCTTTAGTAATGTTCTGTCTTGTAACTTTAGGTATATTTTTATATTTAATTATAGGGCATTCTAAGATTTCAGCATATTTACTCTTACCTCACTTAAAAGAAGGTGCAAAATGGGCTGTTGTGGATTTTGCGATGGTAGGTTCTCTTATGGCATATCTATGGTTTAATGCTTATCCAAGTACTGTGTTAATGGGAGATGCTGGATCACGAGCTCTTGGATTTTTTATAGGAGCTTTAGTATTGAAAACTGGTAATCCATTTTTATACTTTATTCTATCTACAGTCTTACTTGTAAATGGAGGAACAGGATTAATAAAAGTAGCTTTTATGAGGTTCTTAAATATTAAAATCTTTCATAATACAAGATTTCCATTACATGATCATGTAAGAACGACCCGAAATTGGTCAAATACACAGGTAATGGTAAAGTTTATAATAATTCAACTTTTAATAACTCTTGGATTTTTTGGATTGATACTAAAGATAAGGTAATTTAAATTCATAATTTATATTCATGTTGAAATTATGTAAGTGTAAACTAAAATTTTTATAAAATGAAAGTCGATTAAAGTAAATTTGATTAAATCAAAGATAAGCTATTAATAATAAGAAAAAAACATAAATACAAAAAAAAATATTAGAATAAAAAAAGATAATAAAAGATGTAAATAAAGTATAAAAATAAAAAATAAAAATAAAATAATAAAATAAAGGATAGGAATAAAAGATGTAGCTAAATGATTAAAATAAAAAATTAAACTAAAATATTTAATTGAATAAAGGATGAGATTAAAATAAGTAAATAAAAGATATTAATAGATGATTAAAATAAAAAATGAAAATAAAATATTTAAATTAAAGGATGAGAATATAATAAGTAAAAAAAAGATATTAATAAATGATTAAAATGAAAAATGAGAATAAAAGATTAGATAAAAAGTAAAAGGTTATAATATGGCTAAAAATTATTTAATCAAAACACTTATTTTTATTTTTTTAATAATGCTGCTTCTTTCATTTACTTCATGTTTTCCTGTTAGCCTGAAAAAAATAGATATCCAATCAATTTCCTGTGAATTAATAAGAATAGATACTGGTTTTAAAGTAGAAAAAATTGTTCCTGGCAATTCTTATTATGCTGAAATAAAAATTATTACTAAAGATGGGAAAAAGATCTCAAATCCAAACCTGAAAGATTTATATATTAATAGTCAAAATAATTCTATTACATATTCAATAAATATATGGAATCAATTAATTTTAAGTTTTAAAAATGATTTTTTATTTGCTGCTTATGATGATTTTAAACTGACCATTGGTTCAAAATATGATAAATTAGTGGAAAACTCTTTTACTTGGGTTATTGACTGGTATAATCTTCCATATTTGAATTTTAGGGGAAAAGATGGAATTGATGGATTTAATGGTACGGATGGTATTGATGGAGCAGATGGTACAAGTTCTTCTCCAAATGGTGGTAATGGTACAGATGGTACAAATGGAGGCGATGGAACTGATGGTGAAAATGGTAAAACAATTTCTTTAAATATAGCATATTATAAAGTTCCAAGAAAAATAGAAGGTTATTTTCATGATTATTTTATTATTATATATGAAGAAGTCTCAAATCAAATTTATCTTTTCCCTATTGATTATAATATTGTTGTGGATACAAGTGGTGGTAATGGAGGTGATGCAGGTGCTCCTGGTAAGGGAGGTAAAGGAGGCAAAGGATATAATGGGGCACCAAATGGATTGAATGGAAAAGATGGGCAACCTGGAAAACCAGGCAAAGGAGGAGATGCGGGAAATATTTATGTTAAATGCCCTTCTGGTTTTCCTGTTTTTAAATATTTTAAATTTATTGCAGAAGGTGGAAAGCATGGTGAAGCTTATCTTGATTTTTCTAAATTAAATCTTGTCGAAGCTATAGTTTCAACTCTGGTTAATGCTATTTTTAGTAAAATGGTAGATGGAAAAAATGGCTTTATTGATATAAAAGAAGTTCCATTAGATAAATTATTTTTAGGTGTTCAAAATAATTATTTTGAAAAAGATAGGATTTTTGATTTGATAAACTAAAAATTATATATTATCTATTATAAAGGTTAAATATGTAAAATTTATCCAATTTATTGTTTTTTTTAAATGCTAAAATTTGAACACAACCAATCTTTAATTGATCTGTTTTCTTTAAAAATAGATTAAAATATATAGATTAAAATATCTGTTTCATAATTATTTTTTAATATTAAGAAGGATAATATTATGATTAGTTCAAAAAATGGATATTTTGTTGATGAAAAAGGAAGAATTTTAATATTTAAGGGATGTAATTTTTCTGCTGATTCAAAAATTCCAGTAATACCAGATGGAGCAACTCATAAAGAAGATAGTTTAAATAGAGATAAAATATCTTTTGTTGGAAGACCCTGTAAACTTGAGGAAGCAGATGAGCATTTTGAAAGGATGAAAAAATGGGGTTTTAATTTTCTAAGATTTTTGATAACCTGGGAAGCAATT
>DAOOKC010000095.1:0-6409 GCA_035385485.1 Exilispira sp. | reverse complement strand
GATATAAAATATATAGAGCCAGAGTTTAAGAGATTAATAGAGATAAAGGTATGAAAATTGAAATATATTTTGTTTTAAATAAATATTTACTTTCCATCTTTGGTGTAGATGATTTCAAGGATTTACAAATAAAGTTAAGTTCTTCGAAAGAAGGTGTTGATAATAATGGACAAACTTATTTTTTAAATTCCTTGCTTTCGCTTGAGGGACTAAAAATAAAAGAAGATGATTTGATAAGATATGATAAAAATATTCAAGAGTATGTAAAGAAAATAAGCTATGGAAGAGGGCAAATTTCTCTTAAATATTTTCAATATCTTGCAGTTTTATTTTCTGAAATTTACTTAGATTATTTAAAGAATAAAAAACTTGAATTTATTTATGAACTAAATAAATTTTTGGAAAATTATGATGACGAAGATGTAAAAAAACTCATAAATACATTTACAGAAGAAGATTTAAAAAAACTTGCTTTTTATATGGCAACTGGTTCAGGCAAAACATTAATCGCTCATATAAATTATTATCAATTTTTCAAATATAAATTGTTTAATCCAGATAATATCATTTTTATTACTCCTAACAAGGGGCTATCAAAACAACACTTTGAAGAGTTACAAAAAAGTGGTATACCAGCAAAACTATATAGTGGTACATTAAATAATGAATTCAAAAATGAAAATGAAGTACTTGTTATAGAAATAACAAAGTTTGTTGAGGAGAAAAAGGGTGGAGGGCTCAGACTTCCTGTAGATGTTTTTGAAGGGAAAAATCTTGTTTTTGTTGATGAAGGGCATAAAGGAAGAAAATCAGAAGAACAAAAATGGGCAAAACTTAGAGATAAAATTTCTGAAAATGGTTTTGTTTTTGAATATAGTGCAACATTTGGACAAGTTTTAAGTGAAAAAAACAAAGAAACATTAAGAGATTACTCAAAAGCAATTCTATTTGATTATTCTTATAAATATTTTTATTTAGATGGATATGGTAAAGATTTCTGGGTATTAAATATAAAAGAGACAAAATTGTCCAAAGAAAAATTTTTTGAAAATGTTTTTGTTGCAAACATGTTAGATTTTTATCAACAGATGATTTTATACAAAGAAAAAGCCCATTTGGCAAAACAGTGTAACATTGAAAAACCGCTTTGGATATTTGTAGGCACAACTGTTACAGGAAAAGAAGAAGAATCTGACATGATAAAAATTGTAGAGTTTATAAATAAAGTTATAAATGAAAAAGATTTTTTGATTGAAAAAATAAATTCTATTTTAGAGGGAAAATCAAGTCTAAAAGATGAAGATGACAATGATATATTTAAAAATAGATTCAATTTATTAAAAGAAAGAGGAATTAATTTAGAAGATATATATAGATTTATTTTTAATGGTGTTGGTGCTTTAAAAATATATGAGATAAAAAATTCTGAGGGAGAATTTGGTTTAAAACTCTCTGATAATCCTTATTTCGGAGCTATAAATATTGGAAATGCTTCTGAGTTTAAAAGACTGCTTGAACAAAAAGGTTTTAATATAGAACAAGATGTAATTTCATCATCACTTTTTGATGACATAAAAAAAGAAAGTTCATCAATAAATATACTAATTGGAGCAAAAAAGTTTATTGAGGGATGGGACACTTGGCGTGTTTCTTCAATGGGACTCTTACATATTGGTAAAACTGAAGGGCCTCAAATCATTCAACTTTTTGGAAGAGGGGTAAGGTTAAGAGGAAAAAATATGACTTTAAAGAGATCTAATACAAAAGAAATTAAATCATTAGAAACTTTAAATATATATGGAATTGATGCTGATTACATAAAAATATTCCTTGAAAAAATAACACAAGAAATTGATTTAGAAGAGATAAGAATTCCAGTAAAAATTATGGATAAAACAAGATGGAGTGATTTACCATATCTTGCTAAAAATGAATCTAAAAAATATGAAGAAGAAGTGACTATAAATCTTTTTTTAGATGATAAAATATATTTCACATTGGATTTAATACCAAAAATTTCTGGTTTTGTTGGAGAAAGAAGTGAAAAAGGTGGCGAGACACCAGTTGAAATATTAGTAAAAACCAATATTGTACCAAAATCTATTTATGATGTTGTAGATATAAATTTACTAAATTGGCAAAAGATATTTAATGAGATCCTTGAATATAAAAATATTAGAGGTTTTTGGAATTTATATTTTGATACTAATTCTCTTAAGGAAATTTTAAATAATTGTTATATCAAAGCACTTGATGAATATTTATCAATAAAAAGCATTGAAGATTTAGAAAGAATCGAAGAAGCAACTATTTTACTTCTAAAAGGTTATATTGATAAATTTTATAGAAAATATAAAGGAAAATTTGAAACAGAAAATATGACTTATAAAAATACAGAAGAGCTTCTCCCTTTCTTTACTTCTGAAAAATTTGAACTCTATACAGTTTATATAGATAAAGAAAAAAGAATACTAATTGACGAAATAAAGAAATTAAAAGAAAATATTGATGAATTACTTAAAGATGATAATAAAATTTTACCAAGAGTTATCATTGATAATTCAATTTATATTCCTTTGCTTTTAAAAAGTAAAGAAATTGATCAAATGTCACCCCCTGGACTTGTTGAAAGTGAAGAAAAATTTGTTAGGGGGCTTAAAGAGTTTCTAAATAATAACCAAAACATTTTCTCTCAATACGAAATTGTTTTATTAAGAAATGAAGCAAAATCAGGTATTGGTTTTCGACTTGAATCATCAAACTTCTATCCAGATTTTATTTTGTGGGTCAAAGATAAAAATAATTCAAAAACAAGTATTATCTTTGTAGATCCAAAAGGGCTTCTTTTTACACATAAATTAAATGATGAAAAAATTAAAGATACTCCTAAAATTTTAAAAGATGTGGAAAATAATCTTAAACAAAACATATATTTATATTCATTCATTCTTTCTGAAACAAGTTATAATAAGTTAATTGAAGGTGAGAGCATATCAATGTCAAAAGAGGAATATGAAAATAATAATGTTCTTTTTTTAGATGATAAAGATTGGTGTATAAAACTATTTAAAAAATTATCATAATTAAACTCAAATAAATTTATTTTATAACCCTAATAAAATTCTAAAATAAAGTAAAATGTTCACCTTAATCATTATTTATATAAAGAGGATTTTGGATTTAATTTTTTTAAATGTTCACCTTTTAAAAATTTTTCAATAATTTCTAAATTAAGCTTATTAATGTTCACCTTATAGTGATAAAATTTAAATTAGGAGGAAAAAATAATGATAAAAAGGTGTGGTGAGTGCCCTTGTATTACCAAGAAAACAACTGGTGGTCCAATTATTTTTTCAGATGTTTATTGGTGTATGAAATATGATATAAAAAAAGACCCTAATCAAGAAGCATGTTTCTATGCAAAAGACAGAAGCAGTAAAGGCTATAAGTTGGATTGTAAATAAAAAAATAAATCAATCTTTTTAAATTATTAAAAATTTAATATAATTTTGCATTATTATTTTTAACAGTTTTTATTATAAATATAAATGAACTTTTAATTAAAAATGTTTTTGGTTTTCTTTTTTATTATAAAATCGATTATATACCATAAAAAATCTAATATATAAATTAGTTTTAATGAGTTGATTTCAGAAAAACAATTATTTATTATACCGTGAAATAAAACATGTCTATTTATTTGATCATAATCCTCACTTATTTCAGAAAAATCTTTGTGTGCATATAAAGGAAATTTATCAGAAATGTTATCGAAAAAGGGTTTTATCAGAAAATCAATTCTTATATTTTCCACATAATAATTTCCTAAATATTCAAATTTTTTTATTGGACTTTTAGCGATTTTCTTTAATTCATCTTCAACATATAAATCCCTCAAAAAATCCCATATAATTCCTTCTATATGAGGTAATAATGTATAAATTGACAATTCATAATAACCTTCAATATGCGCTTTAATACCAGCTTTTAAAATATTCTCTCTTTTTTTAAAATATTTTAGATCATACCATTTATTTGTAAAATTTTCTAATTCTTCTTTTTTAACTAAATTTAACATTAAATTATCAATCTTGTCATATTGTTTATTTTCATTAAAAAGAATAATTGAACTTGCTAAATACGATGGTTGATCTAATGGGAATATCCAATTTCTTTCTGCTAATATTTCTACTAATTTTTCTCCATTTTGACCAATTCTTTCAAAATATTTTTGGGCGCTTTCTTTAAAAAAGCTAGATTTAAAAAAATTAGAAATACCTTCAGAAATTTTATTAATTTCTTCATCTATCTTTTTAGATATATTATTTAAGCTTGATAAAAATTCTGAATATCTATTTTCTTGTTCATGAATTATTTTTGTAATATTTAAATTTGAAATATTATCTTGAATATATTTAATTTTATTGAATAATTCGTCTCCAAATTTTAGTCTTTTTTCAATACTTTTTTTATTCTTTAAAAGGGTCACCTTAAATGAATAATAAAATGACTTGCCTTTATAATCTTTATAAAATTCTTTTAAATTATTAGCTTCTATTATTAACATTCCTATATTTTTTAAATCTTTTTTATCAATTTTACTGAAAATTTTTTTGGTTAATTTAGGCTTTTTAAAATTATCCTTTAATATCTCATAAAATAATTGTTTAGGTTTCTTTGTTTTCTCTAAAAGTAGATATGCATTAACTTTTAAATCAAGGTCAATTGTTATATTTCCCAATTTATCAATATTTAAATTGATAGTTTTCATACAAATTTATTATACAAATTTTATTTCTATACTTCAATTATAAATAAATTCTCAATTTTTTTTAAAATAAATTTTTTATATATATCAAATAACTTTTGATAATTAATTTTCATTATTTTGTTTACTCTATTCTAATGTAGAAAATATTATGAACAAGAAAGAAACACAACCAGAAAAAGAGAACATAAAATTGTAGTATTAATGCTTTCTCTCAGGCAAACTTAAGATAGTATTCAGGTGGTATTGTAAAAAAATATAACATATACTTGACAAAATTTCATACAATAATATAATATATAGTAGAGGTGATTTTATGGTTCATATTGGAAAAAGAATAAAAGAATTAAGAGAAAGAGCTGGAATAAGCCAACAAAAGCTTGCTAATTTGTTAGGTGTTTCCCGTTCAACTATTTCTGTAATAGAGAATGAAAAAAGTGGAAAGTTAACTATTGAATTAGCAAAAAAATTATCTGATTTATTCAATATTACTATAGATGATTTGTTAGATCCAAAAAAGGAAATAGATATAATATTAAAAGAAAGTAAAAAAGGTCCAAAAGTAAAATCCCAAATAAGAATTAATGTTCCTCAGAAAAAATTAGATAAATTTGTAGAAGTTTTTCTATATATCCTAAATAAGGTTGGTTCAAAACCTAATATTGGAGAAACAGTTATATATAAACTTCTTTATTTCATAGACTTTGATTTTTATGAGAAGCATGAAGAGCAATTGATTGGTGCTACATATATAAAAAATAAATATGGACCAACCCCATTAGAATTTAAAGAAATTGTAAAAAAGTTAATGAATAAAGATATTATTAGGTTAGAAAAAAATTATTTTACTTATCCACAAACAAAATATTTACCATTGAGAAAGCCCGACCTTACAAAACTAAAGGCACATGAAGTTGAATTAATTGATGATGTTCTAAATAGACTTTCAGATATGAATGCAGCTCAGATTAGTGAATATTCTCATAATGATGTTCCATGGTTAACCACAGAGGATGGAGGAATTATTGAATATGAAGCTGTTTTTTATAGAACTCCTCCCTACTCAGTAAGAGAATATACAGAAGATATTGAAATTTAAAAATGTTTCTTTTATTCCTGAATTTAAAAATGATTTAAAAAGATTAAGCAAAAGATTTATTACCGTTGAGGAAGATTTGAAAATCTTCATTGACACACAACTTTATCTTTATCATAAAAAGAAAATTGATAATGGTGGAATTTTTCAAATCAAAGATATACAGATTGGAAATCCTAAAATTTACAAAGCAAAAAAGTTTGCGTGTCGTTCACTTAAAGGTAGAGGAGTTGATTCAGGTATTAGGGTTATTTATGCTTATTACAAAGAAGAGGATAAAATTGAGCTAATTGAAATTTATTTTAAAGGTAATAAGGAAAATGAAGACAGAGAAAGAATTTTAAGATATTATAAAAAATTAAGATAAAAAAAGATAAATACTTTAAATAATAAATTTTTTATTTAAATAACCTTAAAAAATTCAAGAAACTCCTAAAATTTTAAAAGATGTAGAAAAAAATCTTAAACAAAACATATATTTATATCCATTTATTTTTAAATGTTAATAATTAGTAAAGAAAATCAATGAGTAAATAAGTATTCCT
>DAOOKC010000094.1:3611-6451 GCA_035385485.1 Exilispira sp. | reverse complement strand
AGAATTTTTATTGAACTTTTTTAATTGAGGTGACATTTAAATCCCCTTTGATTACATCATAATTTAAATTAAAAAAAAATCAAAAAAAGGGGAGTTTTAATCTCCCCCTTTTGTAAATACTATCAAATAAAATCGTTTTAACTTGATGGAAAAATAATTTATTTAATAATATAAAATAAAATCAAATTTTGATTTAATCCTGTAAGAAATCAAGACTGTAATTTTTCTTAATTAAATATTCATCTCTATATTGTTGAACAAGATTATTTACCATAGTCTGATATAGTTGCATATTCAACATCTGAGCAATATATTGATAAGCTTGCTCTGGAGACATATTTGCAAATTTTGACTTATATGTTTCATAATATTGTTTAACCTGTTCATTTGATACTGGTTTGAACTGACCTTTAAGCTTCTGTTGAACATAAAGTTCCATTACCTGTCTCTGGTAAAGATATTCTATCTGATTAGCAAATTTTTTCTCAAAATCTGTTTTCTTAATCTCAAAATTATATAATAAATAGTTATTTATATAATTATTTGTAAAATCCTGAAGAAATAAAATAGGTTGTTGATCAATAATAGCACCCTGTCCACTATCTCTTAGTGTTTGCTTATAATCTTCTAAAAGTCCATTAAAATCATCATATGAAATTATTGTATCACCTATTTTTAAAACCCATGTTGTCTTTTGACCTTTTTCAAAATAATCAGGATTTCTTTGAATTGTTATATTTTCCTTTATTTTTTCAATTCTTTTTTTTAGTTCATTTTGCAATTTTTGCTGTTTTAAGTATTCTTTAATCTGTGAAGCAGCTGTTTCAAGTTTCACACCTTTAAATCTATCTTTATTTTGATCATAAAAAGTAGCTATTTCATCATCAGTTGGATCTTTAATACTTTCATAAATAACTTTCATAATATAAAGGTTGATAATAACCTGTTGTCTTGTAAAACTTAGTAACCTTGTGTTTTGTGTATCAAATTTATCTCTTTTAACTCTATCCCAGAGAATTATTTCATTGATATAGATTTCGAGATAATCTTTCATCATCTTAGGATCTTTTTTAAGTTTATCCCATTGATCTCTTGGTGCTGTTAATTCTATAAAGATATAGAATTTTGTCATAAAATCATCTATGGAATATTTTTTTCCATTGATTTCGACAACCCAACTCTTGTCTGTCTGAGCCAATAAGTTGGTTGATGATAATACGAAAATAAAAAGGAATAAGAATAAAATAAATAATTTGTTTTTTGACATTATAACCTTCCTTAAGTTTGAAACTTAACTAACCATATTTAGTATGGAAAAGATAGATTTGTCAATATTTAAAAGGTTAATTATTGTTAAAAAGTATGTTAATCTTCACCAAATATATAAGCAGAAAACCTGTAAATTATTGTTCCAGGCAATTTATAAGCATCAGTCGGAAGACCAGCTTTTAAGCAAAGGTGTTCTAAATATGTTTTTAAATCCCAATTATATTCTATTGGAACCTGAGGAAGTAATAGTCCAGAATAATTTTGTCTTGTAATCATTAATCCATCTCTTCCAATAACAATTTCATCTATTGAATTTATCTTTTCCATTGGTGAAAGTATTGATATCTCTATTTTGATTCTATCAAATTCCTCTTTTCTTAATGGTCCAAATCTATAATCATGAAAAGCTGCTTCTTTAGCCATTTTTTTTATACTATTAGTTAGTGGCTCATATCCCCTAATATAACCGATGCAACCTCTTAATTCGCCTTCTTCAGTCAGAGTGACGAAAACTCCATATAAATCATTTCCATGAGGCGGTTTGTAATTTTTATCACCATCTATTTTATAATTGATCCCGAGTTCTTCAGCAATTGAATTTCTTGCTATAGCTAAATAATATTTTTTCTCTCTATCATCAAGATTTAACTGCATTTTACCCCACTTCCTAAAATTCATAATTTCAATATAAATAACTTTACTTACTATTAATTATAACTCGGGATCATTATAATTTCAAAAATCTTTTTTAAAAATATTTTTACTTTTTAATAAAGACAAATTTTTCTTCCTTATTCTTTTCATCACTTATTACATCAATAACTATATTATCATTTTCTCCTATTTTACCTCCTAAAATTTCGACAGATAGTAAATCTTCAATATTAGTTTGAATATATCTTTTTAAAGGTCTTGCTCCAAATTCTTTCATAAAACCTTCCTGAACTATTTTTTCTATAGCTTTTTCAGTCCATGAAAGATTAATCTTCTGTTTTTCAAGTCTTGCAGCAAGATATTTTAATTGTATTTTTACTATATCTTTAGCTATTTTTGGAGTTAATTTCCTAAAAATAACTATTTCATCAACTCTGTTTAAAAATTCGGGTCTAAAATAATTAAATAAAAGTGGTTTCACAGTTTGCTCAATCTTTTCGTCTGATTCAGAGTTAAGTATAAATTCCGAACCAATATTTGAAGTCATAATTATTATTGTATTCTTAAAATTGACAACCCTTCCATGATTATCAGTCAGTCTTCCATCATCTAAAATCTGCAAAAGAAGATTGAACACATCAGGGTGGGCTTTTTCAATTTCATCAAGCAAAATTACAGAATATGGTTGTCTTCTAATAATTTCAGTTAAAGCACCACCTTCTTCATATCCAACATATCCTGGAGGTGCTCCAATAATTTTTGATACAGAATGTTTTTCCATAAATTCACTCATATCCAATCTAACCATCGCTTTTTCTGTATCAAAAAGGTATTTAGCCAATGCTTTTGCAGTTTCTGTCTTACCAACACCAGTTGGTCCTAAAAATATGAAGGAACCGATAGGTCTATTTTCATCT
>DAOOKC010000094.1:0-3601 GCA_035385485.1 Exilispira sp. | reverse complement strand
CATCTGAAAGTCCCGCCTTACTTCTTCTTATGGCATTAGCAATAGCAAAAAGAGCATGGTCCTGCCCTACAACTCTTGCCCTAAGTTCATTTTCAATACTTAAAAGTTTTTCTCTTTCTGACTCCATAAGCTTTGATACTGGTATATTTGTCCAGGAAGAAACAATTAAAGCTATATCATCTTCATCAACAATTTTTTTAACAAGACTTTTAGCATGCTCTGCCTCATCTTCCATCTCTTTTAGTTTATTTTGAAGAGTGGGAAGCTCTCCGTATAAAAGTTTTGCTGCTTTTTCAAAATTTCCTCTTCTTTGTTCAGTTTCAGCATCGTTTTTTATTTGATCTATTCTTATCTTTATCTCATTTATCTGCTTCATAAGTTCAGTATCTTTTTTCCAGGATGCTTTTAAGCCTTCTATTTCACCTCTTAATTTTTCAATTAATGATTCAATTTTTTTAAGTCTTGATTTTGATTCTTCATCTTCTTCATTAATAAGTGCTCTTCTTTCAATCTCAAGTCTTACAAGTTCTCTATTCTTTTTATCTATCGCTTCAGGAACAGATTCAAGTTGAACCCTTATTCTACTGCAAGCCTCATCTATTAAATCTATTGCCTTATCGGGTAAAAATCTATCGGAAATATATCTATCTGATAAATATGCCGCCTCAACTATTGCTTTATCTGAAATCTTGACTCCATGAAAAAGTTCATATCTTTCTTTTATACCTCTTAAAATAGCTATGGTATCTTCTAAGGATGGCTCTTTAATAATCTGTGGTTGAAATCTTCTTTCAAGTGCAGCATCTGATTCTATATATTTTTGATATTCATCCAAAGTTGTCGCACCAATACAATGTAACATACCTCTTGCAAGAGCGGGTTTGAGCATATTTGCAGCATCAAAAGAACCTTCGGCTTTACCTGCGCCAACAATAAGATGAAGTTCATCTATAAAAAGGATATATTTGTTTTGAGCATTTTCTAACTCCTTTAAGATTGCTTTTAATCTTTCCTCAAACTCGCCTCTAAATTTTGTTCCGGCAATCAAAGCAGCCATATCTAATGATAATATCTCTTTATTTGCCAGAGAAGAAGGTACATCTCCATTAACTATCCTTTGTGCCACTCCTTCGACAATTGCTGTTTTACCAACTCCAGGTTCTCCTATTAATACTGGGTTATTTTTTGTCCTTCTTGAAAGTATTTGAATAATCCTTCTGATCTCTTCATCTCTTCCAATAACTGGATCAAGTTTATGTTCTCTTGCCATTTGGGTAAGATTAATAGTATATTGATCTAAAACCTTCATGTTTTTGTCAGAGGTTTGAGATGTTATTTTTTGACCCGCTCTTGCCTCCTCATAAAATTTTTTCAAAGAATCATAGCTTATTCTTGCCTGCTTAAAAAGTGAAGTAACCTCGCATTCATTTTTTGCCATTGCATAAAGAAAATGTTCATTACTAACAAACTGATCCGAAAGTCTTTCTGCTTCTTTTTCAGCATCAGCAAATATTTTATTTAAAGAATAAGAAAGCTGGGGTTTACTTTCACCATAAACCTTTGGTAGTTGCTCCAATTTTTTATCTATTTCTCTTTCTAAAAATGAAGGATCCACAGGAAGCTTCGCTAAATATTGAAAAAAAAGTGGATCCTTTGCCTTCATTATCCCATAAAGTAAGTGTAATGTTGTAAATTCTGGATTTCCTCTAGAAATAGTTTCATTAAAACCATTGTTAAGAGAATCAGCAGCAAGCTCAGTCATTTTATCAAAACTAATCATTTAAACTCCTCCATTTAAATAGTAATATTTTATAAATTTATTACAAAATTTTTAACTAAATTTTCAGTTTTATCGAAAAATCTGATATTTAATTAGTCAATCTATTTTCTAATGCTTAAAATAAAAATAGGTTAAGTATTCAAAAAAGAAAACAGATTAACCAAAATATATTTAGCAATTTATATGCCATTAAAAATCATATTATTGCTAATAAATTAATTTTTCATAACTTATTCATTAATTAATTTGGAATAATTAAGTTATTATTTTTTAATTAGAAATAATATTCCTTAATCAGAAAGATTAACTTATAAATCATTAAGTTTTTAGAAAGTTTTATTTATAAATCAATCAAGAGTTTTTCGATTGTTATGTTTTAATTATAAAAACTTTTCTTTTTTATAATATGTAAGATTTAAATTTAAATTTAAAATATCAGTAGTAATATGTGCCATATTTATACATTTGGTTATTTATTATACACTTTCAAAGGATTTTTTTAATATATCTTTTATTTTTTTTAATTTTTAATTTTTATTTGTTTTTAATGATAATAATCTTTTTTGCTTTGCTTTTAATATAAATATTTTTGGATATTTATCAGTTCTTTTTACTTTTCTTTTTCTTTTTCTTTTTCTTTTTATTTTTCTTTTTACTTTTCTTTTTACTTTTCTTTTTATTTTTATATTTATTTTTGTTTTTGTTTTATTCTTTTATTTTTAAAGAATTAAATGGTGTATTATAAAAATACTATTTAATTTATAACTTGTTAATTGTAAATTTAATTAAATTTGATACTATTTTTTTACAGGGATGAATAAATTAAAATTTATTATTATTTCTTATTATTCTTTTCCTTATAATGCAATAGCAGCTCTTAGAATTTCTCATTTTTCAAATTTCATGGCTCAAAAAAATCATAAAATTTATTTTGTTAAAGCAGATAACAAATATTATAGAAATTTAATTGATGCTAAACTTAAACTTGATGATAAAATTGAGCAGATTTCAATAGCAATTAAACCAACAAATAATCCATCTTTATCAAGAGTAAGATTCACATTAAAAATAGCTGAAAAAATAAAAAAAATTATTAAGAAAGAAAAAATAGATTTCCTATTTTTCTGTTCTGATCCATTTTGGTATTTGCCTTTAGGTCCAATATTTAAAATTTTTTATAATATTCCATATATTATCGATTTCCGAGATATCATGTATAGACATCCTATTTTTGATTTACATAAATATAATAAGTTTTCAGATATGATTTCTGATAAATTCCTCGAATCACTTTATATCAAATATTCAAAATTCATAATAGATGTAACAGATGAAAATACTGATTTTCATAGAAAAATATATAAAAATCAACCAGAAAATAAATTTATAACCATAGCAAATGGCTATGACTCTAAATTGATAAACAATTTTAATAAATCAAATACTATTTTAAATAATATTTTAAATAATGAATCTTTAAATGATGAAATACTTAAAAGAAAGTTAAAATTGGCAATAAGTGGAAAATTCGCCTTTTATGGGCTTGAAGATGTAGATCTTTTACTGAAGCTTGAAAATATCAATATTGAACTAGCAAAAAAGATTGAAATAATTGCAATTGGAAGAGATAACCCTATTTTTAAAGAAAAAGCAAAAAATGCCAGGTTTTTAACTTTTACATTTCACAATCAAATGTCACAATCAGATGCTTTTAATATTTTAAAAGATTCAGATATTTTATTATTAAATAATAATCAAAAAACTGCATTGGGTACTAAAATATTCGATTACATTGGTTTAAATAAACCTATCTTCGCATTC
>DAOOKC010000093.1:0-6529 GCA_035385485.1 Exilispira sp. | reverse complement strand
ACAAGCTTTAACCAGTCATCCATATAGCCAATTGAAGAGGAAAGTTCGGGCGGTGTTGTGATAATATAAATTGTGGATTGGCCAGCGGGACTATCAAATCCGTTTGCATTTTTTTCCCTATTTGAAAAATAAACATATATTTTATTTTTAAAGTGATGATCAAAAAGATTGCTTAAAAAAGTGTAAGATTGTTCCATAAAGTTTATGTAAGAAGGGTCTATAAGATTTTCGATCTCTTTTTCATAATATATTATAAAGTGTTCTGTTTCTACCTTTACAAGTTTTGTAAAAGGCGGATAAAAAGAGAATACAACAAGTGAAGAAAAGATTATTAAAATCAACAAGACTTTTTTCATTAAATAGCCTCCATTATCTAGTTAAATAAATTTTGCGTTTTTATATTATTACTTTCTTAACTTTTTGTTTAAGAACTTCTATATTTTCATTATTTTTAATGAAATGTATCTTTGAGCTTATATAAAATTTACAAATTTCTTGTACTCTTTTATAGTTTTCTATTCTTTCTTGAAAATCGATCCTTTTTTCAGCCTCTTTTTTTGTAATTTTGTTTCTTTTAATAAGTCTTTCTATTTTTAATTCTTTTTCTGCATCTATATAAAAGATTTTGTCGCAAAAAAATTCTAACTTAAAACGAAATAGCAGGGCACAATTTAGCAAGATGATTTTCTCACCTTTAAAAATCTGATTTTCTAAAATACTTCTCAATTTTGAAGATAAAATAGGGTGAATAAAATTATTATAATTTATAAATGTAGAAAAGTCCGAAAAAACAAGATTTGAAAGCTCATATAAATTTTTGACATTGAAAATATTTGAAATTCTGTTGAAATTATTTTCAACAACAAATTTCCCAAATTTATCAGCATCTAAAATTAAGCTAAGATCAGGATTTAATATTTCATTTAAAATTTTTACAACCTCATCTTTTCCAGATGCAATCGGTCCATAAATTCCTATAATCATATATGTTCTTCAAATTTAAATTTTTAAAAATTTTTATAAAACTATATTAAATTAATTTTAAAAAAAGAAAAATTTTTAATGAAACTTTCTGATTTATTGTTATTTTATCGAAAATAAACTTAAAATTATATGAATTAAATAAGATTCAATAGATAGTAAAAAAGATTCAATAGATAAAAATGACCAGGGTTTTTTATGAATAAAATAATAGGAATAACGGGTGGTTCTGGTTCAGGAAAGACAACGATTGTCAGGAAAATCGCAGAAGTTGTCTCAGATTTTACATTTATACCTCAGGATAATTATTATAAATCAGCTAAAGATCTTTTAGGTGAAGAGGTAGATAATCAAAATATCACCAAATTTAATTTTGACCATCCTGATGCATTTGACAATCAACTGATTATTGAGCATTTAAAAAAATTAAGAAACAATGAAGTTATTGAAATGCCTCAGTATGATTTTGTTCATCATAGAAGACTTGAGACAACTATTTCTGTTAAACCAACAAAACTTATAATTTTTGAAGGAATACTGGTTCTAAGTAATAAGGCTGTTAGAAATCTTATAGACTTAAAAATATTTGTAGATACTCCAGATGATATAAGGTTTATAAGAAGACTTAGAAGAGATATTGAAGAAAGGGGAAGAACTGTTGAATCTGTTATACAGCAGTATCTTTCGACTGTTAGACCAGGATATTATGAATTTATTGAACCAACTAAAAGATATGCAGATATAATCATACCCGAAGGTGGCTTTAATGCACAGGCAATAAATGTCCTTGTAGCATTTATAAATAATATTCTTCATTCTTAATTTATATTTTTATTAATTTTAATTTTATTTTTATAATTTAAATTATTTTTAATTTCATTTTTTATAATAAATATTAATTTCAATTTCATTTTCTGTAATTCAATTCTTTAATTTTTAATACTTTAATTTTACATCTTTTAAATTCTTATTCTTTTAAATTTTTTCTAAATTAAATTCATAAAATTTAAATCATCAAAATATATTGCATTTTCATAAAATTTCTATAATTTTTAAAATGTTAAAACAAAAATTTATTTTTTATAAAGATCAGTATCTATAAAATAAAATATAAAATAAACATCTGGAAAAGTTTATGAAAGCAATGGTTTTAGAAAAGATAGGATATCCCTTAAAATTAACAGAAGTAGAAAAACCCGAACCAAAGGATGATCAGGTTCTAATAAAAATTGTGGCATGCGGAGTTTGCAGAACTGAACTTGATCAAATAGAAGGGAGGATTAAACCGCCGAAACTCCCTATTATCTTAGGGCATCAACCTGTTGGATATGTTGAAGAAATCGGTAAAGATGTTAAGAATTTTAAGATTGGTGATAATGTCGGAGCAACCTGGCTTTATTCATCATGTAAAAAATGCGATTACTGTAAAAATAATCTTGAAAACTTATGCAGTGATTTTAGGGCTACAGGTTGCGATGAGAATGGTGGTTATGCCCAGTATATGGTAATATCTGAAAAGTTTGCAGTTAAGATCCCAAATAACTTTGAAGATATAAGAGAAGTTGCACCTTTGTTATGTGGGGGTGTTGTTGGATATCGTTCAATTAGACTTGCAAATATTAAAGATGGAGAAAAAATTGCAATCTGGGGTTTTGGTTCTGCAAATCATCAGGTCTTTCAAACTATAAAATATCTTTATCCAAAAAGTCCGATTGCAGTTTTTACAAGAAATAAGGATGAACAGGATTTAGCAAGAAACCTTAAAGCAGACTTTGTTTATTCTCTTGATGAAAAGGTAGATTTTAAGGCAAATAAAGCTATATATACAATTCCAGTTTGGTCAATCCTTATAAAGGCTTTAGAAAATCTTGAAAAAGGTGGTAAGCTGGTCATAAACCTTATAAGAATGCAGGATATGGATAAAGAAGCTTTGTTAAAGCTTGATTATGCTAAGCACCTATGGATGGAAAAGCAGATTCAGACTGTTGCAAATATTACAATGCAGGATGCAAAAGAGTTTTTACAGATAGCTTCTAAAATCCCTATAAAACCTAATATACAATACTATAAACTTGAGCAAGCTAACCAGGCACTTACTGATTTAAAAGAAGGAAGAATTAAAGGTTCAAAAGTACTTTTGATAGATTAGTTAAGTTCTTAAAATAATATCTTTTAAGGAATAAATTAAATAAATTAATTAGATAAATTAAAGAAAAATAAATCAAGGGAAAAAATCATGCAAAAATTAAGTATAAAAGAAAAATACTCTTATGCATTGGCGGGTTTTGGTCAAAATATTGTCATAACTTTTACAACAACATTTATGCTTGTCTATCTTTATCAAACGGTTGGATTTACGACAAGGGGAATAGCAACTATAACAGCAATAATAACTGCAGCCAAGATCTGGGATGCCATAAATGATTTTTTTATGGGAGCAATTGTCGATCAAACACGTTCGAGATGGGGTAAATTAAGACCTTACATTTTATTTTCTTCAATTCCGATAGCCATATTTACCATATTACTTTTTAGCGTTCCAAAAACAATTGAAATTTATAAACTAATATATTTTGGTGTCATTTATATTTTGTGGGGTATGATATATACTATTGCTGATGTGCCTTTCTGGGGATTAAGCGGCATAATAACGACAGATACTAAAGAAAGAGTCAGTCTTATAGCTATAACAAGGACACTTCAATCTGTTGGACTTGCATTGACAACCCTTTTAACTCCATATCTTGTCCAGTGGTTAAGCAATGTAGGTGGTTCAAGGCTTATGGGCTGGTCTTTATCGGCATTAATATTATCAATATTTGGTATGGGTCTATTTACTCTTGCTTTTTTTAACACAAAAGAAAAGATATCTTTTGAAGGTAAGCATACAAGTTTAAGCCAAACATTTAAAGCTATTGTAAAAAATATCCCTCTTCTTTTAGTACTTTTAGCAAGCGCACTAAGTTTTGGAAGAAATATAATACAGGTTGGAGGAGCAGTAGTAGCGTTAATTGTTTTTGGGGACGAAAAAATCTTTACGATACTTGGTGGTGCATTGATTCTTTCGCTTATTTTTTCAAACCTTTTGACTCCATTTGTCCTTAAATTTGTTACTAAAAAACAATTAATGATATATTCAAATATTCTTTCTGCATTATTTTATTTAATTATGTTTTTTGTAGGTTATAATAATTTTATTTTATTTTTAATATTTATTTTTATTTCTGGCTTTTTTTCTGGGTTTTTTATAGTTGTTTTAACTGCAATGATAGCAGATAGTGTTGATTACTATGAATATAAAACAGATACAAGAAATGAAGGAATATCTTTCGCGGGTTTAACTTTTATTTCAAAGCTGATGGGAGCACTAGCGACAATGGCTTTTGGTGCTGTAATTGTCGCAATTGGTTATTCTTCAAATTTACCGATTACTCCTAAAATAAAAGATGGAGTCTTTTTCTCAGTTACTCTTCTTCCTGCCATAAGCTGTATTATTGGAACAATTCCATTAATTTTCTATCCTTTAACAGATGATAAAATAAAACAGATTTCAAAAGAATTAGATGAGAAAAGAAATACAGTAAGATAAATAGAGGGGAGTTTCATTATGAAGAAAAAGAATTTTAAGTTTATATTTATCTTATTTTTAATTCTTTTTATCTTTTTCACTAGCTGTATAACATCTGAATCGTCAAAAAAGAAGAATGAAGATACAAATGATCCTTTCACTATTTTCAAAAATTCACTTATAACCTCAGAAAGTTCATCGTATTACCTATTTAAAAATAAGGCAAATTTTGTTGTTTTTGAGAAAAAGATTGATATAAAATTTATGTATGAATTTATAAAAGATTATAAAAAATATATAAATCAATATGTAAATATAAATAAGATTTCCTGTAAAAAGATTGAAGATCAACCATTAAAAATTCTTTGTTATGAATCAATTGACCTTCCCTTTAATAATCAGGATGCCATATTTAAGCTTGTTTTTGATTTAAACTCCATGCGTCTAAATGATATAAATATTACTTTTAGATTACAAAAATGGGGAGGTATGTTTTATCAGCCCGATTTGATAGTTATGAACTTTAATAAGAAAAATTATGATGATTTTAGTAACGAATGCAAGTTATCAGTTTTACTACATGAATATTTTCATTATCTTTTTAATCAAAGATTTGGAGATATTTCCTTAAGTGAACTATTAGAAAATCCAGAAAATGAGTATATTTCTTATTATATAAACTTCTTAAATGAAATGTTTTCATATTTTAATGGAGATTGCTTTTTATATTTTATGAAAAATGAAGATTCATTGAAGTTGACTGAAGACAAGGTAAATATGGCAATAAGAAAATATATAGAAAATGTTGCCCTTGCAAGGTCTTCAAAGGATCCAGTTGCGCTTGCCAAAAGGTATCATAATGCTGATGGCTATGCGATTTTTTATTTTTATGACTTTGTAAAATTCTTGATCAACTATAAAGACTTTGATACATTTGTTGAATTGATAAAAAACATATATAGTGGTGATAGTAATAATATTGATAAAATATTTGAAACTTTATATGAATTAAATCTTCAAAAATTATTCGAACTTTGGAAGTTAAATTAAGTAAAAATAGGGGATTATATTTTTTTGTTGAGATAATCCCCTTTTTTAATTTAAATAAAAATTATTCATTTCTATTTTTTATTAAAAAAACTAAAATTTATAAAGAATCTGTTTCAAAATAAATAGTCTTTATTTCAAATGGTGAAAAGGAAATTTGATCGATATTTATTTTCATAATTATATTTTCAAGCAAATCAACTTCATATGCATTTTTAAATTGAAATGATGTTTTTAGTTGGGCAATTGTTTTCAATCCAGATGACTCATAAAGTCTTATTATTATTCCATCTTTTTCTTCAGCCTTTTTTATTGTATCTATTACGATGTTTGAACAATTATCATCCTTTGCCAGTACCTTGCAAATTGGTTCAAAGCAAATTTTTTCAGTCGTTAAAATTATTTCATTGTTAAATAAGATTCCCATCCTTGCGACATCACTATTTTCAAAATTATTAACATGAGGATAAAGGGCATAACGAAAATGATGTTTACCTCTATCAGCAGTTTTATCGGGGTAAATGGGACTTCTTAGAAGATTTAAGCTTATGATACCTTCTTTGACATAATGACCATATTTAGAATCATTTATGAGGGCGATTCCATAATCTTTATCTGAAATATCAACAAATTTATGAGCGCAGATTTCAAATTGAGCTTTGTTTATAGGGGTATCATTATGTGTGCTTCTTTTAATAATGCCAAATTGAATTTCACAATTTACCTGATCAGAAAAAAAGGATGGATTGAATTCAACTCTTAACATCTTAAATTTTTCATGGAAATCTATATCAACCGAAAATTCGACAAGATTGCTTTGTAAAGTTAAAATTGTATCAACAGTTATCCTGGTTTTTTTATGTCTATAAAAATTTCTTCTAATTACCTTTGGCCCATCGAGAAAGCTAATGCTATTTATCTGCTTTAATACTT
>DAOOKC010000092.1:0-6787 GCA_035385485.1 Exilispira sp. | reverse complement strand
ATCTTAATATTTTTTTCAATTCCTAAATTTCGTTATAAAATATGAGAGTTAATAAAACTTAAAGTAATTTCTTTAGATAAAAATTTAGACACTTTGAATAATTATTATTTCTTTATTATGATTATATGATTATATCTTTATTATATTTAATTTCTGCAATTCTAAGTTTATCTTTGGGTTTATTTACCTTTTTTAACAATCCCAAAGGTAAAATTCAGAAAGTTTTTTTAATTTTATCAATAGATGTCTTTCTGTGGGCTTTTGATTACTGCTTGATGAATTTATCTGTAGATGTTAAACAGGTTACTTTTTTACATAGAATTGGTTCTATCTTTTATAGTTTATTTAATGCCATTCTATTACATTTTATTATTCTTGTAACTAAAAATGATAGACTATTAAATAATAATAAATTTCTTAAAAGATTTTTTCTTTATTTACCTGCTATTATCTCTTTAGTCTTATACCTTTTTATAAGTCCTGTGAAAGTTTCTGAACATTTTATGACACCTATTGGCTGGGGTCATGCATATGGAAAGGATATAAATATTTTTATAATTAATTTCTTCAATTTATACTATATAATCTACACTTTTGTTGCTTTTTTTTTGATTATAAAATTTTATAAAAAAACTAAATTTCTTAAAGAGAAAAAACAAGCAAAGATACTTATATTAAGTTTTGTTTTTATTTTTTTTATTGGAACAATTACAGATATTATTATACCCATAATTGGCAGGTACCCCCTTCCCCCAATGGCTACAATTTATTTTATTATTCCATTATTTGCTTTTTATAGAGCTATAACAAAGTTTAATTTGATGGAATTACATCTTGATGCCAGTGCTCTTTATTTTTTGAAATCTACAAAGACAGGAGTGATAATATTAAATAATAATATGAATATAACAGAAATAAGTGAAGGAGCATTAGGCTTACTTGAGGAAGATGAAGAAAAGATAAAAGAGAAACAGATTTCAGAAATTTTTCCATATTTTAAAAATAATATTACTAATGATTTTAACAATTTACAAAGCTATGCTATCAAAGAAAATGGACAAACATTTCCAATATTACTTCACTTTATGACCATAAAAGATGAATTAAATGAAAAAATGGGATATATTCTTTTTTTTGATGATATAACCCAGATAAATAACCTGCAAAAAGAACTTGAAAAATTAAATCAAAGTCTAGAAAACAAAGTAAATTTAAGGACTATTCAACTTCAAGAAGAAATAGAAAAGCAGATACTTCAAAGGAAAAAATATCAAACTCTTTTTGACAATTCACAGGACGCAGTTGCTGAATGTAATGAAAAAGGTATTATAGTAAATGTAAACGAAAGATTTGAAAGATTATTTGAATATAACAAAAATGAAGTAATAGGAAAACATATAGATGATGTCGTAAATCAACCAGAAAACAAAGATATCGGAATTGAAATAACAAATAAAGTTCTTGAAAACAATGTTTTGACATTGGAAGGTATAAGAATTACTAAAAACAAAAAGCAAATATATGTTTTAATTCGTGGTGTTCCTATAGTTATTGATGAAAAACCTATTGGTGGTTTTGCAATCTACACAGATTTAACAAAAAATAAAGAATATGAAAACAAACTTAAAATAATGGCTCAAAAGGATGCACTGACAGATCTATATAACTTAAATCAGTTCGAAGATTTTATTTCAAGCAGTAGCTTTGATGAAAAATTGCCTATAGGACTTATAATAGCAGATATAAATGGTTTGAAATTTACCAATGATTCGTTTGGACATGATGTTGGAGATAAACTATTAAAAAATTTTGCAAAAATTCTTCTTAATTCTGTTAGAAGAGATGATATGATTTTTAGGATTGGCGGTGATGAATTTCTCATTCTTGTAGAAAAAGCAACAAATCATCTTATAGAAGAGGTTATAAAAAGAATAGAGAATAATATTATAAAATTTAATGAAGAAACTAATGATAAAACTATAATAATTAATGCATCAACAGGATATTCACTTGTCCTCTTGAGAGAAGAAATAAGAAATCAGATTAAAAAAGCCGATGATATGATGTATAGAAACAAATTATTAAATAAAAGTAGTAATAAAAATATTATTCTTAAAATTCTTCTTTCTGCTCTTGCTGAAAAAGATTATATAACCATGGGGCATACAAATAGAGTTCTAGAAATATGTAGAAAAATTGCTGAAAAAATGAATCTTGATAGCAGCAAAAAAGATAATCTTTTCCTTCTTTCCGAGGTCCATGATATAGGAAAAATTGCAATACCTGATTCAATCCTTCAAAAACCCGGTAAATTAACAGATTCTGAGTGGGAAGTAATGAAATCTCATTGTGAAAAAGGTTATAGAATAGCAATAAACTCTGAAGAACTTTCAAATGTTGCTGAACTTGTTCTAAAACATCATGAAAAATGGGACGGTAAAGGCTACCCTTTAGGTTTAAAAGGAGAAGATATTCCTATTGAATGTCGAATCCTTTCAATAGCAGATTCATTCGATGCAATGACTTCACAAAGGCCTTACAATATAACTAAAACTCATGAAGAAGCCCTTTATGAAATAGTCAGTTGCAGTGGAAAACAATATGACCCGACAATAGTAAAAATATTTCAAGAATTATTTGAACAAAAACAATTAGAATAATTTATTCTTTTATAACATAAATCGATATAGAATACCCAGAAGTATCAATGTAAGCTCTGATGTAAGCATTTTGGGGATCTGAAATATCTACAATAATTAAACCAGCTGAATAAGCTGCAAGATATGCATAATTATCTTTAATATAGACATTTTTTACCTTATCACCTATATCAATAGTTTTTATTATCTCAGCTTGAGAAACATCTGTAATATCTATTATATGAAATCCACCATCTGAATCTGCAACATAAGCATAATTACTATCAACAAAAACACCTGTTGCATGCCCAGGAGTATTTACTGTTTTCACAAGAACTGGATTTAATGGATCTGAAATGTTGATTATCAATAAACCTGAAATATCACTAGCGACATAATCATAACCATTTTTAATAAAAACATCTCTAGCATAACTACCATAATCTATTGTTTTGATAATATGAGCCAAATGTATATCTGAGATATCTATTATATTCATACCCTCTGTAGAGGCAGCAACATATGCATAATTGCCATCAACAAACACGCTCAATGCATAACCATTAGTATCTACAGTTTTTATAATCACTGGATTTTTTATATCAGAAATATCTATTATTCTCAAACCAGCTTCATAATCTGCCAAATAAGCATAATTTCCTATAATAAGCACATCGAGAGCATATCCACTAGTATCTAAAGTTTTAATAATTTGAGGGTTAAAAGGATTTGTTATATCAACTATATGAAGACCACCAGTATAATCTGCTATAAAAACATAATTGTTTTTTACATATATTCCATTTGCAGAACCTGATGTATCTAATGTTTTAATAATTTTAAGATTATCAAAATCTGAAATATCAATTATTTGCAATCCTTCACTTCCATCTCCAACAAATGCATAACTCATTTTAATAGTAAAAGTTGATGAAGATATATCTGAATTCTCAAACCCTTCCTTAATTGCGATAGCCTTAATAGTTAAAGTTCCTGTTACTAATATCGGGTTACTATATATTATTCCGTTACTATTTGAAGGATTACTTCCATCAATAGTATATTTTATTATTGCATCTTTTGTAGCAGAACTAATCTGTACCTCAACATAATTATAGAAAATACCTTCAGAAGGAGTAAAAATTGGCTTTGCCACTTTTTCAATATTTAAAGTACAACCAAAGATATAAAGACAAATTATAATTAGAGTAAATAACATTAATATTAATTTAATTGGTAGTTTTCCATAAAAACCTCCATTAAAATATTTTTTAATTATTTTTATATCTGTTTTATTTTTATTATTATTATTTTTTTTATTTTTATTTTTATTATTTATATATATATCATATAAAATTATTTTTTCAATATACTTTTTTATTAAAATCTTGCACATCTTTACTATTTAGCCTTGTAAAAATAATAAAAATATATTATTCCCATTATAAATTAAAAATTTTTGATATTATAAAAAAAAATGATTTATTTTAATTAACAGAAAATTTATTGCTTGTAATATAAATAAGGTCAAATTATGAATCAAAAGATAATATTTGCTGTTGAAGATGATAATGATATTCTTAGCCTTCTAAATACTACTTTTACTAAGGAGCACTATATTTTCGAAGGTTTTAACTCTGCTAAAGACTTTTTTGAAAGGCTGAAAAATAAAATGCCTGATTGCATAATACTGGATCTTATGCTTGCTGATATTGATGGGTTTGATATAATTAAAAGGCTAAAAGCATCTAAGGATTATAAAAACATACCTATATTAATTGTCAGCGCTAAGACTGACGAGGTAGATAAAGTTGTTGGACTTGAACTTGGTGCAGATGATTATATTGTAAAACCTTTTTCTATTAAAGAATTGCTTGTGAGGGTTAAAAAACAGATACAAAAATTTAAATCTATTCAAGATGAAAATTCACAAAATGATGATGTAATAATAGAACTTAAAGAAGCCCGACTAAAAATTTCAAAGGCAAAACATTCGGTTTATCTTGACGATGAAAAATTAAATATTACGACAGCTGAGTTTAAGATACTTCAAAAGTTAATAGAAAATCCTGGCTGGATAGTAAGCAGGGATCAGCTTCTTGATTATCTTTGGGGCAATGAAAAAGCTGTCATAGATAGAACAATAGATGTACATGTAACTCATCTAAGACAAAAATTGAAAAATGTCGGAAAATATATTAAAAATGAAAGGGGAATTGGATATAAATTCGACATCTAATTTAATTTTTTTATTTTAATTTATTTAGTCTATTTTTTAAAACTAATATTTTGAAAAAATTAAAATTAATGAAATTAGATAAATAACTTAATAAAAACTAAAATTAAAACAATTAAAACAATTAAAATAATTAAAATAATCAAAATAATCAAATAAACTAAGGATAGATAAATGAATGAATTTGAAGATATAAAAAGAAAGTCATTTATAAGATATTTACTTATAGTTTTAATAATTTTTTTTGTAATATTTGTTATCTTTTCAATAGTTCTATTATCCTATAATTATAAAAATTTTATAGATGAAAGTTTGAAATCCTGCTCAGATATCGCCAGTATTATTGAAATCTCAATAAAAGATTTACTTAATCACAATGAAAATTTAATATTGGAAAATGCTTTAAGCCTTTCTAACTTAAATTATAGAATCACTATAATCGATTGCGATGGTAAAGTCTTGTATGATAATAAAGTAGATGCTTCCCTTATGGAAACACATTTTGATAGAACTGAGCTTTTTCGCTCGATTCAGACTGGGAGTTCTTACTATATAAGAACAAGTAAAACTATTGGGAAAAGATTATTTTATTATTCTAAATCAATGACAGAAAATGGAAAATGTCTGGGTTTTTTAAGAATAAGTAAAGAAATTTCTTCATTAAAATCCAATAACTTATTCTATATTCTTATTCTTTTTTCATTCTTTTTACTTTCTTTTATAATAAATCTATATTTTTACTTAATTCATAGCAGATATCTATTCAATATTATAGATTTTATGATTAAAAATATTGAACAGATAACGGATGCAAAACAATATAAAGGTAATAATTACAACTTATATAAACAAGATTTGCTATATGATAAAAAAATTCAAAATAAAATAGAAAGCAAACTTTTACTCACATTTTCAAATGCTAAAGAAAAGATAATTAAAAATGATATAGCCATAATTTCAAATATTTTTGAAAATTTTGATGAACCTATTTTTCTTTTTTCTAATAATGGTATCTGCCTTGTTGCAAATAATATTGCAAGAAAATATTTTATTCCAGATAAATTTGTTGATATATATAAAGATAGATATTATTGGGAGATATTTATTTCTTCAGATATTTCTAAAAACATTCAGGAAACAATAGAAAAAAAAGATAAGACTGTTGTTGAAATTGAACTATTAGATAAATTATTTTTATTAAGAGTGATTTATCTTAATTTTTTAAACTCAGTCTTTGTCATATTTAACGATATAAGTGAGGCAAAAAAATACTATGAGCTTAAAAAAGGGATTCTTTCTGCAATAAATCATGAACTTAAAACACCTTTGACTTCAATCAGTGGTTTTTTAGATCAGATCATCATTGAATCAGAAGATAAAAAGCTTGAGGAGATTCTTTCTTACGCTTCCATCGCAAAAAGAAATTGCGATCGACTGATACTTTTAACAAATGATATTATCGAACTTGAAAGAATGCATTATGTTAAAAAATTAAATATAGTAAATGTTGACATATCTTCGTTAACAAATGAAATTCTTAATATATTTAATAGTATAGCTTCAAAGAAGAATCTGGATTTATCTTTTAAAAATAAAGATGAAAAAATCTTATTTTCAACTGATAAAGACTTATTTGAACAGATTGCCATAAATCTTATAGATAATGCAATAAAATATACTGAAAAAGGGTTTGTCAAAATAAGTATTGAAAAAATTGATAAAAATTTGAGATTTATAGTTGAAGATTCGGGTATAGGTATAGAAAAAAAAGAAATACCAAAAATATTCGAACCTTTTTATTGCATAGACAAAAGTAGAAGCAAAGAAAAGGGTGGAACTGGTCTTGGATTGGCAATAGTAAAAAGGGCAACCGAAAATCTTGGCGGCAATATTGAAATTATATCTTCTCCTT
>DAOOKC010000091.1:0-6850 GCA_035385485.1 Exilispira sp. | reverse complement strand
GATTGGAGAAATAGCAAAAGTTTATTATCTAATTCTGATCAAAAAAATGATTTAATAATACCAGATGAATTTAAAGATTTTTTTTCAAAAATAAAATATTTTAATGAGTTTACAGAAGGATATTTTAACCCTTTCTTGCGTAAGTTAGTTATAGCATATAATAACTTTGAGCAAGGAACGACTCCTCCTGATGATGAAAATATTAAATTGATACTTCAAAAGATCGGTAAAAGTAAAATTTATTTTGATGATAAATCAAATATTATTGTTAAATATCCCGAAAATTTAGATTTAGGAGCAGCGATAGCAGGATTTTTAGTAGACTATTCTTATAAAATATTAATTGAAAAAGGTTATAAAAATTTTTTGGTAAATGGTAGTGGTGAGATAAGAGTTAGTGGAAGTAAATTTGGTAAAAATTGGCTTATAGGAATACAGGACCCTTTTTCAAACTCTATTATTGATGCGATAAAAATGCCCGATGGTTACTCTATTTCCACATCAGGTAGCTATGAAAGGTTTTTTATTTATAAAGGTCAAAAGTTTCATCATATATTAAATCCATATAGTGGAAAACCAGATTCTAAATTGGAATCTGTTTCAATTGTTTCAAAGAATTCATGTCTTGAATCTGATATATTGTCTACAGCAGTATTTGCAATGGGAATCGATAGAGCAATAAAATTTTGTGAGAAGAATAATGTAGATTATTATCTTATTTATAAAGAAGATGAAAAAATAGTAATCAAACATTCTAAGTTTTTTGATAAATAAAAAAGTTAAATCAAAAGTAAGCAAAACAAAAATTATTAATTAATATGAATTTTTCAGATTATTATATACTTTATCCTAATGCAAAACTTAATTTGAATCTTTTTATTGGTGAAAAAGAAAAAACATGGTGGACAGATCAGCAAGGAAACCCTTTGTTTTATCATAGATTATTAAGTGTAATGGTTCCTATTAATTTATATGATAGGATGATAATTAAACCAGGAAGATTTAAAGTAGAATATGTTTTTAAAAAATCTAGTTTAGATAATTCATTTGCAAATAGCAGTATTGATTATTTTAATAATGATTTACAAAAATCAATTAGTGATAATTGTATAATTAAGAAAGTAATAGAAAAGTTTAATTTGAATGAAGATAAAATAGATTATGAAATTACTATTGAAAAAAATATACCGTTAGCATCAGGTCTTGGAGGTGGATCTTCAAATGCTGCGTTTTTTATAAAATTCTTAATGGAAAAAGGAATTATTAAATTTAAAAGTCAAAAAGAGTTATTAAGAAAAACTTGTGAAATTGGAAGTGATGTCCCATTTTTTTTTATCAATTCACCTTCAATAGTAAGTGGTTTTGGCGAAAAAATAACTTTAATAAAAAATTTTAATAATCTGATTTTTGTGATTTTTCAGCCATTTAAAAAAATATCGACACAGTTAATGTATAGTGAATTGGATAATATAAGTAATAGAAAAATTATAAATAAAAAATTTGAAAAAAAAATGATAAAAAAATTTAAAAAAAACTTGCAAAATACTAAAAATTATGTTTCATCTCTTAGTGAAATAGCAAACAATGATTTTGAACTAATAGTTTCTAAAAAATATGATGAATTTGATAAATGGAAACTATTGTTTAAAGGTTCTTTGTTTGCACAGATAAGCGGAGCTGGTTCCTCAATTTTTGGTGTTTTTAGTAAATACCAGGATGCGAAGAACTGCTACGAAAATCTGAAAAATATTCATGGGCGTGTTTATATTTGCTCATGTAAAATTTAACTTAGGAGAAGGAGCCAAGATGGAAATCACCAACATCAAGATTAACAAAGTAACTAGCGAGCGCCCATCAGGTGGAAAGAGAAAGCTGCTTGCGTACGCTTCAGTAACTTTTGACAATTGTTTTGTCGTTCACAACATCGCTCTATATGATGGAGAAGAAGGCAGAAAGATAGTTATGCCAAGAAGAAAGACATCAAAAGGCGAATTTAAAGATGTTGCACATCCCACAGTAAACGATTTCAGAGAATTTTTAACAAATTCCATCTCTGATGCGTATGATAATGTGGTATAGCATTAAATGAAAATGGGTTGCCAGGTTAAATTCCCTGGCAATTCCATTAAAATATTTAAGTTACTTTTATTTATTAATTTTTCATTTATTATATTATTTTTGTCAACTTTAATCCAAGTCTATAATCTTATTATCGTTTTATATATTTAAACAACTGGAAAGGATAAATATCATGAAAAAAGAACAGGTAATTATTAATGCAGAAACAAGGGAAATATCTACAAAGAGTTTTTTAAAAACAGCAAGAAAAAATGGATTACTTCCAGCATGCATTTATGGTAAGAACATTAAAGAAAATTTCAATATTTTTGTTAAAGAAAATGAAATGATTAAAATAATTGAAAAATATGGAGAATCACATCCAATTACAATAAGTGTTAACGGGAAAAAATTAGATGTAATAATTAAAGATTTTCAATATAGCATTTTAAACAATAAGTTATCACATGTCGATTTTTATGCAGTTTCTACATCAGAAAAGATTAAAACTCATGTTCCTTTAATTTTTGTTGGACATTCAAAAGGTGAAAAAGCTGGTGGTATCCTTGAAAAATTTCATCTTTCTATTGAAGTTGAAGGTAGCTTAAAAGATCTTCCAGAATCAATTGAGATTAATATTGAAAATATGGATATTGGTACTAGATTTCATGCTAGCGATTTAAAACTTCCTGAGAATATTCATCTTGCTACAAATCCTTCTGAAGTATTATTTATTATTACTGGTAAAAAAGCTACAGAAGTTGAAACTGGTCCTGCAGGTATGACAGCTGAAGAAGCAGAGAAAGCAAAAGAAATTTTTGATTAATTTTATTAAAAAAAAAGAGGTGATTAATCAAAAACAATGAATAAATCCGATAACAATAATCCTATGATACTAGTTGCAGGTCTTGGAAATCCTGGAGAAAACTTCTATAAACATAGACATAATCTGGGTTTCCAATTTGTAGATTATATTGCTCGAAGGATTAGTGGTTCAAAAAGGGTTAATTTTGTTACTAAAAAGAAAAAAGCTGATTTTATTACTGTTAATTTTGAAGGGAAAGAAGTAACACTTGTAAAACCACTGACTTTTATGAATAATTCTGGTGAAGGCATCCTTTTTATGGCTGCCTTCCTTAAAATTCATGAAGAAAATATTATTGTTGTTTATGATGATCCTGATCTTGAATTTGGCGATTTAAGATTAAGACATAGCAAAAATGAGACAAATCATAATGGTATAATTTCTGTCGAGAAATTACTGAAAAAAGAAAATTTCACAAGATTAAGAATTGGTATTGGTAAACCAAAAGATCAAAATGGTAAAGAACTTAATGACTTAAAATCAATACAAGAATATATTCTTTCTGATTTTACATTAGTAGAAGAATACCGTCTTGAAAATATTATCTTTAATTATACTTTTGATGTTATCAAAGGATTTATTAAAGGTGGCTATGATTCAGCCTATGAAGAACTTGAAAAGGCTAGAATCAAAATAAAAGATGAAATCTCTAGAGAACCAAATTTATCTTTTTCTGAATAAATATACCCGAAATTTTCCCACAATATCTATTACTGTTGCCTTAAGTATGGGCTCTGATTCAATGGCTCTTTTGTATTTATTATATAATTTAAAAAAAAAATATAATTTTCAGCTTTCAGCTTGTCATTTAAATCATGGAATTCGTGAAGAATCAAAAATAGAACAGGAAGAATTTATAAAATTAATGCATCAACTGAATCTTCCTTATTATACTGAAAAGCTTGAAATTCCAGAATATATTAAAAATTCTAATAAATCATTCGAACTTTGGGCAAGGAAAGAAAGATTAAAATTCTATGAATTAGCAAGAAATAAATTAAAATCTGATTATGTCGCAACTGCTCATAATATGGATGATATAATAGAAACATTTTTTTTAAATCTACTACGAGGTACTGGTCTTATTGGAGCTTCATCTATACAGCCAAAAAGAGGTTATTTAATAAGACCAGTTTATGAAATATCTAAAGAAGAACTTAAAGAATATTGCGATAAAAACAAAATAAAATATTTTGAAGATAAGACAAATAAAGATAATACAATAAATAGAAATTATATCAGAAATATAATCCTTCAAAATATGTACAAAAGATTCAACAATTCTTCAAAAAAAATTTTTAGTTTTATTAAAGAAATAAATTCTACAATTGATTTTATCAATTCATTTACACCTGCCTGGTTTCAAAATAACAAGTGGTCTATTAAAGAATTTTCCAAGTTAAGTAACTATTTACAAAGTTTTTTTTTATATAGAAAAATAAGAGAAATATCTATCTCAAATAATTTTGATTTGTCTTTATTAAATATTTCCAGAAAAAAAATAGACGATGCTCTTGATAAAATAAAAACAATTAAAAATGGTTATGTTGAAAAATTTCCATTTTTTGATATTTTTATTGCATATGAAAAGATATATTTTATTGAAAAGAAAATTTGGAATGGGGATAAAATTGAATTAAGAGTCGATGATATAAAAGGTTCAGAATTTAATAAAATTTTATTTAATGGTTATGAAATATCAATAAAATTAGAGACTGACTTAAATATTTCAAATATTAAAGAAGAATTAAATAAATTATTTATAATTAAAAAAAGTTTATGTGGAGAAAAACTGATTTTTTCAAATTGGCATCAAGGGGATAAAATAAAACTTCAAAATTATGAAAAAAAGCTACAGGATATATTTGTAGATTGGAAGATTCCAAGACCATATAGAAAAAATATTTTGGTAATAAAAAATGATTTTAATGTAATAGGTCTTTATCTTCCCTTTAATTTTGCAAATAAATCAAATTATATCTTATCAAAAGATTATTATGTTGATTTTGATGAAAAAGTTGATTATATTTTAATGAAAATTGAAAAAACTAATTAGAGAGAGACAAAATAAAAAAGATGTATAATATTTAAGTTTTATATAAAAAACTAAATTAATTTAGATTTAATAACCTAAAGATATAGATAAATAATTAAAATAGAAAACTTAAAGGGAGAAAAATGAGTAATTTAAATCAAAATCCTAAAAATAAAAAAAATATGTCGGGTGGTCTTGTCATATTATTAATAGCGATTGGGTTTTTGGCATTATTGTTTTTGATGTCAAATCCTATAACAGATGTTGTGGAGAAAAAGTCTTATTCAGAATTTATTAAATATGTAGAAGATGGAAAAGTAGACTCAGTTATAATTACAGGGAACCAGATCAAGGTCTTTATGAAAAAAAGCCCTGAGTCAAACAAAGCTGACCAATACAAGGTAATTATTCCATATATTGATCCAGAACTTTTAACTTACTTAAAAGAACATGATGTTAATATCGAAGGACAGGAACAAAAAGACAATTCATCTTTTTGGTGGTATATAATACCTCTTGGATTAACTATATTATCTATATTTTTCTTTATGAATATTACAAAGCAAATAGGTGGAGCTAACAATCAGGCTTTTTCTTTTGGTAAAGCAAGAGCTAGACTTTATGTAAATACTTCTGTTAAATTTTCAGATGTAGCAGGTATCGATGAGGCAAAGCAGGAGCTTATAGAAGTTGTGGAATATTTAAAAAACCCTATTAAATTCTATTCTCTTGGTGCTAAAATCCCAAGAGGTGTATTATTGGAAGGACCTCCTGGTTGTGGTAAAACACTACTTGCAAAAGCAGTAGCAGGCGAAGCAGGAGTTCCTTTTTTCTCAATTTCTGGTTCAGACTTTGTCGAGATGTTCGTAGGTGTAGGTGCTTCAAGAGTAAGAGATCTTTTTAATCAAGCAAAAGAAAAAGCTCCTTCTATTATTTTTATAGATGAGCTTGATGCTGTCGGAAGATCAAGAGGAGCAGGTCTTGGTGGCGGTCATGATGAAAGAGAGCAAACTCTTAATCAGATTCTTGTTGAAATGGATGGTTTTGAGACTCAGGATTCAGTTATAGTACTTGCAGCGACTAATAGAGCAGATATATTGGATAGAGCCCTTCTAAGACCAGGAAGATTTGATAGAAAGGTTTTTGTTGATTTACCTGATCTATATGGAAGATTTGAGATTCTTCAGATCCACGCAAGAAAAGTTCCATTGGCAAAAGATGTTGATCTTTTTGCAATAGCAAGGGGAACTCCAGGTTTTTCTGGTGCTGATCTTGCGAATATCATAAATGAAGCTGCGATTTTAGCAGCAAGGAATAATATGTCAGCTGTAGATATGCACTGCCTTGAAGAGGCGAAAGATAAAGTTATTATGGGTCCAGAAAGAAAATCTTTAGTTCTTTCTGAACAGGAAAAGCTGGTAACAGCATACCATGAAGCAGGTCATACTCTTGTAGGCGCTCTTATGAAAAATTCAGAACCTGTATATAAAGTAAGTATAATACCAAGAGGAGCAGCACTTGGATTAACAGTAAATATACCTTTGGATGATCAACATCATTATTCTAAATCTTATTTATTTGATAAGATTTGTGTTTTATTAGCAGGTAGAGTTGCTGAAGAATTTAAATTTAAAGAAATTTTTACAGGTGCTCAAAATGATATAGAAAGAGCCACTAAAATTGCTCATGATATGGTTACAAAATATGGCATGTCCTCTTTAGGGCCACTTGGATTTGGTTCTGAAAAAGAAGATGTCTTTTTAGGTAAAGATTTGGTAAGAGAAAAAAATTATTCTGAAGAAACTGCGAAGAAAATAGATCAAGAAGTTCATAAGATAATTAATGAAGCATTTGAAAGATTAGAAGATAGGGTTAGAAAAGTAGATGCAAGT
>DAOOKC010000090.1:0-6944 GCA_035385485.1 Exilispira sp. | reverse complement strand
TTTTTAATATAATTAACATAAAAATTAGAAAATGGCTGGAAAATTAAATTTTAAAAAGCCATAACTATTGTCGTGATAGCTAGAATAATTCCACTCCATATAAGCACTAATGTCGTATAACCCATTATATCTTTTGCTTTCAATTTTGCAAGTCCAAGAAGTGGAAGAGCCCAGAAAGGTTGTATCATGTTTGTCCATTGATCCCCAAATGCTACTGCCATAGAAGTCTTAGCAAAATCTAATCCCATCTTTTGTGCAGCAAGAACACTGATGGAACCCTGAGCAGCCCATTGACCACCACCTGAAGGGATAAACATATTTATAATACCTGCTGCAAGAAATTGCCATAGGTAAAAAGTAACATTTGTTGAAATAGCGACAAACCAACCTGCTATAACTGAAGCAAGACCAGTTCCAATCATTATCCCCTGAATTCCGGCATAAAGAGGAAATTGAAGCACTATTCCACCCGCTCCTTTTATTGCTTTTTCAACAGCTCTAACATAATTTATTGGTGTTTTATGTAATATTAGTCCAGCAAATAAAAAGATTGCGATAACTGAATTCAAGTCGAGCTGACCTTTTTTAATAAAATAGAAAACAAGGAAAACAACACCTAAAAGACAAAAAATATAATTGACTATCATGCTGTTTTCAATCTTTTCTGCAAAGGTCGATGGTTTAAATTCTTTTTTCTTTTTCTCTTCTTCCTCTTCTTCTTTTTGAAGTTGCATAACTACTGCTGGATCAAGAACTTTTGCTTTATCGGCAGTTGGTGATGCTAATGCTAAAATAAATGGGGTAGACAAAATAATTAAGAATGCTGGAATTATATTCCATGGTGCAAATATGGTTTTTCCAACTGGAATAACGATATTTGCTATCTTTTCTACCCAGTTAGCTGCATTACCCGCAGATGCGACAGCAAGAGGTATAGAACCTGAAAGTCCCATGTGCCAGACGACAAAACCACCATATGCTGCAGCTATTAGAAGTGGATAATCAAGATTCTTAATTCTTTTAGCCATTTCTAAGGCAAGAAGTCCTCCTATTATTAGTCCAAAGCCCCATTGAAGCCATGAACAAATTCCTGCAACAAGTCCAACTATAACTACAGCATTAAATGGAGTCTTCGCTAAATCTGCCAGTGCAGAAAGTGCTTTTTTAACAGATGGAGCCAGAGCCAAACAATAACCTGTAACCAGTATTAAAGCCATTTGCATTGAAAAAGCCAAAAGATTCCACAACCCTTTACCCCAGGCATTTACTATGTCCAAAGGTCCCTTATCTGTGAAGATAAGAGCAAGAATAAAAGCAAGAAATGTCAAAAGGATTGCAAACAAAAATGCATCTGGAAGATATTTTTCCATGATGCGGGTGAAAAAAGCACCAAGTTTCTTAAACATATATACATCCTAATTTTGGTTAAAAATAATTTATTTTTACTATTTTATTAAAAATAAAATAATTATAAAATACAAATCGTAATACTTTTCAATTTTTATTTTAATTTGGTAAAAATAATTTGTCAAATTTAAACTTTACTTTTTAATGACAAAAAACAAATAGATGTTTTAATCAATAAAAATTATATGATTTGTCTTAAGGTTGTTTATGTTAAATAGATTTAGCTTTGAAAATAATGAATTTTTGCCTGATGAAAATGGTTTAATATTTTACTTCTGGAATTTAACAGAAAATGAAAAGAAAGAGATAGTCGAAAAATTTGATATTGATATTCATAGTATAAATTCTTCCCTTGATCCAGATGAAGTCTCCCGACTCGAGATTTCTGAAAGTAAGATAACACTTATTTGGAAGATTCCTACCGCATTAAAACTTGGTGAACAATCGACTTTTAAAATTGTATCTATGGGCTTTTTCATCATAGGGGAAAACCTTATAATTCTTTCCAATGATAATTTACCATATTTTAAAGAGAAACTTAATATACAAAACAAAACAATATATAATATAATTATTAATCTTCTATTTTTATCTATAAAACATTTCATTGAACATTTGAAAATAATTAAACTTTTAGCAAGAGAGATACAGAATAAAATAAACCAATCAATGGACAACCAGTACCTAATTAGTATGTTTGATCTAAGCGAGACTTTAATATACTATCTGGATGCTATTGAAACAAATCATATTGTTTTAAAAAAATTTCATTACTTCTTAAAAAATGAAGAATTACCTGTAGATCATGCATTTTTCGATGATATCATTGTAGAAAATGAACAGGCTTCAAGACAAGCAGAAATCTATTCACAGGTTTTTGCCGGTCTTATGGATGCAAGAGGAACTATAGTAAACAATAACATGAATATTTTGATAAAAAATTTAACCATCATTAATATAATTTTTCTTCCTCTTAATCTAATTTCAAGTATTTTTGGAATGTCTGAATGGACTTCTATCACAAAAAATTTGCCTTATCATATATCTTTTGGGATTTTTTTTCTGTTGATGATTCTAATAGGATGGATAACTTTAATCTTTCTTTCAAAAATGGAAGGGAAAAGAAATAAACAAAAAAATATGATTAAAAAAAAATTTTCTAAGATTAGGGAAAATGTAGAAAAATTATAAGAAAATCTTGAAAAAATTCTAAAAAATTTATTAAAATACCATCTTTTCTTAAGTTATAAAACAACCTGTTATTAAAAAAATTGCAAATAAAAAATTCAAATAAATTGAGCTGCTTATCAAGAAATATAATAAAAAATAACATCATTCAATATTATCTTCTTAAAAAATTTTATAATCAAGATTGACTGATTTTGACTTTTGATTTATTATCTATATTAGGATATTATTTTTAATTATTTTAATATTTGGAAAAGTTTTATGAATCAAACTGAAAATTATCTTTCTTATATCCTAGATATTTTACAATTTGAAAAAGAAGATGAAAAAGAATATCTAGACTATGCCTTAGCACAATGCTTAAAGTTAACAAAAAGTAAGTTTGGTTATATTTATCATTATGATGAAAACAAAAAAGAATTTACATTAAATACATGGTCAAATGAAGTGATGGATGAATGCAAAGTGGTAAATCCGCAAATTAAATATCAACTTGAAAAAACAGGGATCTGGGGAGAGGTTGTAAGACAGAGAAAAGAGATTATCGTAAATGATTTCGAAAAAGAAAACCCTTTGAAAAAAGTTTATCCAGAAGGGCATGTCGATATAAAAAAATTCCTTTCAATTCCTATTTTTGAAAAAGATAAAATAATTGCAGTGATAGGCATTGCAAATAAAGAGAGTGATTATGATGAAGATGATTTAATAAACTTAAAATTATTTATGAATATAGTATTCAAAGAATTAACAAGAATAAAAATTACTAAAGAATTAAAAAATGAAAAAAATTGGTCAGAACTTATAATAAATAGAGCGCCAGTAATAATAATTGGACTTGGTAAAAATTCTAAAATAATGCTCTTTAATAGATTTGCAGAAGAACTTACAGGATATCAATCAGATGAAGTTATAGGTAAAAACTGGATTGAAATTTTTATAGATAAGGAAGATAAAGAAATATTATATAATGAATGGAATAATTTAATAAAAAATAAAAGAAATGATAATTATCTGAATTATATTATAACAAAAAATGGTAATAAAAGGTTAATAAACTGGAATAATATTGTATTAAAAGATTTAGAAGATAATCATTTTGTTCTTTCTATTGGAATGGATGTTACTGAAGTATATGAATCAAAAAGCAAATTACAGATTCATAATAAAAGATTATCAACTCTTTTAAATATTGCTACACTACTTATTCAATCAAATACTATTGATGAAGTTTTTGAAAAGATACCTTTATATTTATCCAAACTCATAGATGATTTAACAGTTGCTATATATTCTATAAAAGAAAACACTTTATTTTTAAATTCCACTTTTCCCGATTTACCAAAGGATTTTCCGCAGGATTTAAGATATGCCTTATTGGATGATCATCCTCATATCAAAAAGGCAATAGAAAATAAATCTTATGTTTATGTCAAAGACCTTGATAATGAAAATTTGACAATTAAAGAGCAAGAAGTAACTAGATTACGAAGATTAAAAACCATTATTTACCTTCCATTATACTATCAGAATAATGTTTTCGGAGTTTTGATAATAGGCAAACAGGATAAAGCAGACGGATTTTTAGAAGAGGAAATAGAAATTTTTAAGATTTTGACAAGGTTTGCTTCAATAAAAATAGAAGATTTAAATACTCATCTTGAAAATATATCAAATATAGAAAAACTTGAAAAATTAAATAAAGAACAATTGGAGTTGCTTAATTCACTTCATCAAAGTGAAGAAAGGTTTAGAAGGTTATTTGATAATGCACAAGATATAATCTATCGATATGATTTTTTACCAGAGCCTCATTTTTCATATGTTAATGAAGCTACTAAAATGGTTGTAGGATATTCTCCACAAGAGTATTATGATGATCCTCAACTTGCACTTAAGATAATTCACCCAGAGGATAGGCATATATTAGAATCAATTGTAAAAGGTCAAATAGATAAAAATAAGTCATTTATTATAAGATGGATTCATAAAAATGGAAAAATCATATATACTGAACATAAAAATATTTCAGTATACGATGAAAATGGGAAATTAATTGCACTCGAAGGTATAGCAAGAGATATTACTGAAAGAATAAAAATAGAAAAAGAAAAAGAAGAATTAAAAGAACAATTAATACAATCTCAAAAAATCGAATCTTTAGGTATGCTGGCAGGTGGTATAGCTCATGATTATAATAATATGCTTGCAATAATTCTTGGATATGCTGAAAACTTAAAAGAAAGATTCAATAAAGATGATCCTATTCAAGATGATATAAATGAAATATTAAAGGCAGCACAGACCACCAAAGACCTTACGCATCAACTTCTTGCTTTTGGAAGAAAACAGGCTCTTGCACCTAAAGTTTTAAATTTAAATCAACTAATAAAGTCCATGGAAAAGATGCTAAGAAGGACTTTAAGAGAAGATATAGCATTAAAAATAATTTTAGATGAAAATCTTGTTAATATAATGGTAGATCCAGTTCAGATTCAACAAATAATCTTAAATCTTGTTGTAAATGCAAAAGATGCTATGCCAGATGGAGGGAATATAATTATTGAGACTAAAAATGTCGAATTAACTGATGATTATGTTAAAATGCATATAGGATCCAAAAATGGACCACATGTTATGCTTGCTATATCTGATACCGGTCATGGAATGGATAAGGAAAAAATGGAAAAAATATTTGATCCATTTTTCTCAACAAAAGAACATGGGAAAGGTACAGGTCTTGGTTTAGCAACTGTATATGGCATTGTAAAACAATCTGGAGGAAATATCTGGGTATATTCTGAAGTTGGCAAAGGTACTATTTTCAAAATTTATTTTCCAGTTGCAGATAACCCGGTTTTTGAAAAAGTTGAACCAGTAGAAAAAGAAAAAGAAGAACCAATAAAAGAAATCAGATCTATAATGCTTGTGGAGGATGAAGAAGATTTAAGGAAAGTTTTAAATATAATGTTAAAGAAGCTGGGTTATAAAGTCATTATAGCAGAAAGTCCATTGGATGCTATCAGAATTATTGAAAAAGAAAACTTAAAACCCGATTGTATTTTAACAGATCTTATAATGCCTCAAATGAATGGAAAAGAGCTTATTGAAAGAATAAAGTTAAAATTACCTGATGTAAAAGTTCTTTATATGTCGGGTTATACAGATAATGTCATAGTCCATCATGGAATTCTTGATAAAAATGTGAATTTCATCCAAAAACCATTTTTGATAAATGAACTTTCTCAAAAATTGAAGCAGATTTTTGAAGGATAAGTTTAAAAATATTAAGAATAATAAAAAATAATTAAAAAAATAAGGAAATCAAGAATTAAAAATATTAAAACACTAAAATATTAAAATGTATTTATAATTGTAGTTACTTCCTGATTCATCCCTTTTTCAACTTCAGCAGTATATTCTACAATATATTGGTTGAAAAGAGGAATATTTTTGGCTTGAATTTCAATAGAATTTTTAAATGGAAGTATCGGGAAAAGTATCACTTCAGTTGTATCTGTTTTCTTATAATAACCATAATCTTTATTCTGATTTTCACCATATTTTGCATTCAGCTTTTCTACAAGTTGTTGATATAATTTTTCAAGTGGTTTTCTTGTATAGGCATCTTCACAAAGGAATGAGACCTGAAAATATATGAGATTTTTCTTATAATCAAAGTAAAGATAAAGTTTTTCAGTCATAAAGTTTAGTTTTTTTTCTGCTATTATCAAGAATTTTCCATTTGGAGAGTTTATATCTTTTTCTTCAATATTATAAGATGCACTCTTAAGCTTTCCCTGCAGTGTTGCATAGTTTGAAGAAAAATTTATAAATGAATATGCAAAGTTTGCAAGGTCAACTACTGCTACTTTTTGAGATGTGGTCTGACCTGAAGTCGAAGTTTGCGAGGTCGTCTGAGATCCTGTTTGCTGTGCAGATAAAATAAAGTTAAAATTGTCTATTAATGAAAAAATTATTAAAAATAAAAAAAGGAATAGAAATAGATGTATATTATTTATATTTTTTTTCACAAAGACCCCTTTGATTATTATTTTTTATCTGATATTTTTTTATCAGATACCTTTATGCTTGATAAATCATTTTCATATTCTTTCAATAATTTTCGACCTTCTAAACTTATAAATTTAGCATAATGTAAATTTATACAAATTATAAAAATTCGACAAGACTATAAAATTTTTAATCAAAGGATTAAAAGGATGAGTTTTAGTCAAATAATACCATATATAGGACTTTTTTTTGTAATACTATTTACAATTATAAGAAAAATAGGTCATATAAATATTCCAATATGGTCCATAATGCTTTTATCAGCAATATTATGCATT
>DAOOKC010000089.1:0-6974 GCA_035385485.1 Exilispira sp. | reverse complement strand
TATTTATCAATCTTACCCCATAAAATATAATGAATATTTATCAAAAGTCAAAAGTATAAAAAAAGGAGCTATCCAAAATATTAGATAGCTCCAAAACTTTCAAGAGTTTAATTCAAGGAAATCATGTTAATTAATTTTCAATTGTAACAAGATTATTATCTTCTAAAATTATCTGCTTCCCTTTCTTATTCTTTATAAAATTAGAGTTGACCTTACTATTGACATTAAAATTTTCTTTTTCTTTAACAAGAACTTTAGGAATCCTATCGATTTTTTGAGCCTGTATGAAATTAATACTTCTCTTTGAATTATTTGAGGTTTCTAAAGTAGAATATTTAAGTTTTCCATATACAATTACCTGATTTCCTTTTTTCAAACTCTCAAAAGTCTGTGCTGCAAGATTGTTCCAGCATTTTACAAGTATAAAAGTCGGTTCTTTCTGCCATGTTTCTTCCTTTTTGAAAAAACTATTTGAAGCAAGTCCAAAATAGCAAAAACTCTTTCCATTTTTTGTCTCTCTAAAAAGGGGATCAGCTGTTAATCTTCCACTAATAACAGCAAGGTTGATGTCTTTCATAAAAATCTCCTTTTTTATTTATTTTATATTTTTTCAATTATTAAATAGTAAAAATTAAAAGAAAAATTACAAAAAATTTAAATTTTTTTCTACTTTACTATCACTAATTTTGTCATATTATTTGAAAAAGAAAGGAACAGTTTTAGATTAAAACTTGTAAATTATTGCATAAAGTTAAGGAGGATTTTAATGAAAGGTTTAACTATTGATATGTTAACCCTAGGTCAAACTGAATCTTTTAGAAAGACTATTTCTGAATCAGATGTTTATCTTTTTGCTGGAGTAACAGGAGATATGAATCCCGCACATATAGATGAAGTCTATGCTAATTCTACAAAATTTGGAAAAAGGATTGTTCATGGACTTTTAGTCAGCTCTTTTATTTCTACAGTTCTTGGGACAAAGCTTCCTGGACCTGGTACAATCTATATTTCTCAATCCTTGGCTTTTAAAGCTCCTGTATATATAGGTGATACAATCGAAGCAAAAGTAACTGTAAAAGAAATAATAAAAGAAAAAAATAGAGTTATTCTTACTACAGAAGTTTATAATCAAAATAATGATTTAGTGGTCAGTGGAGAAGCTATGGTTTTGGCTCCTAAATAATTTAAAACTAAATAATTTACAGAGGAGAAAATCATGAGTGTTCTTAAAGATATAGAAATAGCAAGAAATTCTAAAATATTACCAATAACAGAAATTGCAAAAAGAAATAATATTGATGAAGATGCTCTTGAACTTTATGGAAAATATAAGGCAAAGATTTCATATGATTTCTTTCAATCAAGAATTCAAAACCCAAAAGGGAAATTAATACTTGTATCTGCAATAACACCAACTCCTGCAGGAGAAGGTAAAACCACTACTTCTATTGGTTTACATGATGGGCTTAGACGACTTGGATATAAATCATTTTTAGCACTTAGAGAGCCATCATTAGGACCTGTTTTTGGAGTAAAAGGTGGAGCAACTGGTGGAGGTTATTCACAGGTTTTACCAATGGAAGATATAAACCTTCATTTTACCGGAGATATTGCAGCAGTTGAAAAAGCACATAATCTTATAGCTGCTGCAGTCGACAATGAAATAAATAAAGGCTCTATAAAACTTGATTTAAGAGCGGTAAGATGGCGAAGGGCGATGGATATGAACGATAGAAGCCTTAGAAATATTATTATAGGGCTTGGTGGAGCTGTAAATGGTTACCCAAGGGAAACAGGCTTCGATATTACCGCATCAAGTGAGATAATGGCAATATTATGCCTTGCTGAAAGTTATAAAGAACTTAAAGAGATGATCGGCAATATTTTAGTTGGTTTTGATATTGAAGGGAAACCAATATTTGCAAGAGATTTAAAAGTAAATGGATCAGCTGCTGCACTTTTAAAAGAAGCTATAAAACCGAACTTAGTTCAAACTATAGAAGGAAATCCAGTGTTTATACATGGTGGACCTTTTGCAAATATTGCACAGGGGGCAAATTCAATAATTGCAACCAAGTTAGCATTAAATCTTGGTGATTATGCAATTACAGAAGCAGGTTTTGCATTTGAGCTTGGAGCCGAGAAATTCTTTGATCTTGTTAGTAGAAAGGCAGGATTTGATGTCTCAACAGTAGTTCTTGTTGCCACTATTAGGGCTTTAAAATTTCATGGTGGTAAAAAAATAAAACAGATTAATGAATCAGATCCTGATGCTGTTGAAAGAGGATTCCCTAATCTTGAGAAACATATCGAAAATATAAGGGTCTTTGGCACACCTGCAATTGTCGCAATAAATCTTTTTAGTAGTGATACTAAAGAGGAACTGGAAAGATTATTCAAACTTTTAGAGCAGAGAAATATTCCATATGCAATTTGTGAAGGTTGGGCAAAAGGTGGTGAAGGAATGATAGATCTTGCAAAATCAGTTGTAAAACTTGTTAATGAGAAAAGAGAAAAATCAAAGCCACTATATTCTCTTGATTTAACAACAGAAGAAAAGATATTTAAAGTCGCTTCTACAATGTATGGTGCTGAAGCTGTTGACTACACACCAAATGCGAAAAAGGATCTTGAGCAGATAAAAAAATATGGATTTGATAAATTACCTGTCTGCATTGCAAAAACTCAAAAATCATTGTCAGATAACCCTGAATTACTTGGAAGGCCAAAAGACTTTTTAGTTACTGTAAGGCAGATTGAGATTGCTTCTGGAGCAGGATTTTTAGTTCCAATTACCGGTGATATTATGAGAATGCCAGGTCTTCCTCAGGATGCAGCTTATAAAAATATTGATATAGATGAAAATGGAAATATAAGTGGATTATTTTAATAAAATTTTTTTGAAATAAACATTTTTTGGATCAAGATGATGAAAAAAAAAAAAATAATGGGAAATCTTCTTTAAAAAAATCACTTTTTTTAAATATTTTTATTCCTATTTCTTTAATTCTTTTTATTTTGGTGGTGGTTATTTCAACTGGTATTATATTAAATGAAAATAAAAAACTAAATCTATTTTTAGTAAATGAGACTATACTTATTGCTAATCTTACTGAAAATTTTAGACTTTATGAAATAATAAACTTAAATAGATCTATAAATAAAAATGCTTCTATATTGTTTAGAGATCCGATAACCAAGTTTGAACTTCATTTTACAAGACCATCCCCTTTTCCATTAAATCAATTTGATAATATTTTTTTAGAAAATAAAAATGGCTTTTTTTTATATGGTAAATATAAAATATTTTTTGCTGAAAGTTTTCTTTCAAGGGTTTGCGTAGTAATAGTCCCAAGAATGATTTATCACAGTATAGCTATTAAAACTATTATACATGCATTATTGATATATTTGATAATAAACCTTATCCTGTACTTTTTAATAATAAAAGTTGAGAAAATTCTTACAATCGACTTAACAAGGCAATATATTCATATAAAATATCTTATAGAAGGTAAATACAATAATAATGAAGTAATAAGCAAGATTTCAGAAATAGATAACATAAGATATGGATTAAATAATCTTATTACAATATTAAAAGAAAGAAGAGAATTTTATAGTTCATTAATATTGTTTCAAAAAAAAGTTCTTGATTTAATACCAGTTGGTGTAATAATTTTTAATGAAAAAGGTCTATTTGAAGATGCCAATACATTTGGCTATGCTCAAATTGAAAGAGAAGTTAAAAAAAATAATATAGACTTAACTGATTTAAATTCAATATTGGTAGAAAAATTTTCGATTGATTCTATTATTGCAAATGAAAGTCTGAATTTTTTAAATCAAAATAATGTTGTTGAACTTAAGCTAAAACCGTCAATAACTATATCAAAAAGGGTTTTTGGTAAAATAGTTGGTGATAAAAAAATAATTCTTCTTGTTCCTTTGAATTTTTCAACTGAAGAAGAAAAAGATGATAATACTTTAATATTAAATCAAACTTTAGCCCCATTTATTTCAGATTTTGCACATGAACTGCGTTCACCATTAAATTCAATTTTGGGTTTTTCTCAGATAATAAAAGATGGCGTTGAGGGAGATAATTTAGAAGAGATTAAAAATGATGGAAAAATCATAAATGAATCGGGTCAAATAATGATGACTTTTATTGATGATATAATCTTTCTTTCAAGATTAGGTTTAAAAAAAATTGAATCTTTATATGTTTCTTTTGATTTAACATTATTATTTACATTAATGAATTATTATTTTAAGGGGATATTTAAAAATAAAGATACTATTTTTGTTTTACCTCAAAATATAGAAAATAAAGAAATAATATCTGATTTTCAAAATATAAGAAGAATTCTTTTATTATTCCTTTTTTATCTAAGAAGTTTGTTCCCTTTACCTATAAAAATTGAAATGAATTTTGAATCTATGGAAAATGATTTTTATTCAATAAATATATTTTACTTTTTTGATAAAGAAAATATTATCAGTCAGAGAAATAGTAAAATTATTTTTGATTTTTTTAATCAAATATCAAAAGATAGCTCTTTAGAAATCTATAATGAGATAAAAGGTAAAAGTGGGATTTTTAAGTTGAAATTTAATTCAAAAATTTAATATAAAATTTAATTCTATTTAAAAAATTTTAGGACAATTATTTTTTAATAAACTTTTATTTAATAAAGCGGGGATTAAATCTGTAAAATATACCTCAATTATATGTGAAAAATATTTATTTGGTAGATTTTCTATTTCTTTTAATGCATAGTTTAGTGAAAAGGTGCACTCTTTTTTTATTTTTTCTAAAAGAATTGAATTATCTTTAAGCTTTATATTATTTAAATAGAATTTATTAAGATTTAATTTTGCATCATTTAAGTCGAAAAAAATATTTTGTTTTTTGTTTTTAAAATCTTCATTAAAATCATCGATAGCATCAATATAGAAAAGTAGCTTTATTAGATTTGAAATTATAATGGAAATGGAGTTTCTAAAAGAGTAATTAACATAATCCAAAGGTAAAATTTCTTCGAAAAACTTTATTAATCTTTCTATTTCATTATTTTGTCTATATTTAATAGCTTTAATATTTTTTAAGTTTTCTTGATTTATATAACTCAAAGATTTCGATATTGTCTTAAATAAGATAAAGGAAAATTTTGATTTAAAAGGTTTTTCATCAAAATAATCATCTAAAAATTTTAATGAAGAAAATAAAGTTGAATAGTCTGCAAAATATTTAATAAGTCCATTGTCTATTAAATAATATCTATTTGTAAGTGTATAAGAGCAGAAAAAAGGAGAGATATGAAAACTATAAGAAGGATTTGCTAATAAAAATAATATATAGAAAAACAATGAATCATAATTTAGTAAAATTCTATTTATTAAAAGTTTCCTTCTTGAAAGTTCTTTACAAATACTGCAATAAGCAGATTGCAAAAATATCCTTTCATCTGGATAAAGTAAGTTTAATGGAGGTTTCAGGTATCCCGTCACATGCAAATCTTTAAAAACTAATTTTTATATATTAATTTTATATTAATTTTTAACAATTCCCGTCATTACATTTTTAAATCTTGCAGGAGCTGCACCATGAGTCATCATCATTACCTGACCAGTTTGTCCTTTACCACAATTTATGACTCCACATGGTTTCCAATATTTTTCATTAGCTATCATATCACAGCTTTGCCAGAAAGTTGGAGTGATTCCCTGATATGTAGGATTTTTAACCATTTCAGCAATTTTACCATTTTTTATTCTATAACCAATTTCGCATGTGAACTGGAAGTTTAGCCTCATCTGATCAATACTCCATGTCTTAACCCCATCTACAAAAAGCCCGTCTTCAGTAGCTGCGATAATATCATCAAATTCACTATCGCCTGGAAGCAATGATAGATTGATCATTCTAATAATTGGTATAGAACTAAAATGATCAGCACGATTACAACCATGACTTCTTTCATCACCTATGATTGGGGCAAATTCTCTATTTGTAAAATAATTTTGATAAAGTCCATTTTTAACAATAAAAAATCTTTGAGCCTTTACTCCATCATCATCATATCCAAAAGTGCCAAGTCCATTTGGTAAAGTTGAATCTGCGACAAGATTTACAATATGCGAACCATAATGCATATTTTTATATTTATCCACTGTTATGAATGAGCTTCCAGCATAGTTCTCTTCATATCCAAGAACTCTATCCAATTCAGATGGATGACCACATGATTCATGTATTTGAAGTGCAAGTTGTTCACTACCTATTATTAAGTCTCTTTTTGCGGGTTCTATCTCTTTTGCTTTTAAAAGTGCAGCAGCTTCAGATGCTATTCTTGGTGCGTTTTCTTTTAATTTTAATCCTTCAATCAATTCCCAACCCATTTGCATGAATTGACCACCAAAAGCCATGGGGAATGTCCTTTTTTGTACATCATTTTCATCTATTGCTGTAGCTTCGTAGCCTCCGCCAGAAACGACAGTTGTCTGTAAAATCTTAGAACCCTCAGTATTGGCAAAATATTTATGTTCTTTTCTAAATCGCATCTCTGCTTCAGCTATTTTTATAGCTGGTTCTTTTCTAAGAATTTCATCTATTTCAAGAAGAGTATTTAGTTTTGTCTCAAAAGGAACGGTAAATGGATCAATAAGATAGGTAGATGTCCATCTGTCCTGATAAGCCGGTTCTTTAGCTAAAATTATAGGCTCTCTTCTAACTTTACTGGAAGCTTTTGCAATAGATATTGCCTTTTGTACAACCTTTTCAATATTTTCTTTATTTAAGTTGGATATTGATGCAAAACCCCATCCATTGTCAACTATGACTCTAACACCATATCCTTCTTCTTTATTCAAAATATAGTCTTCTAATTTCCCATTTTTTGTATATAAAAACTCTGTTTCTCTAATAATTAATCTTATGTCAGCATATGAAGCACCTAAAAGTTGTGCAT
>DAOOKC010000088.1:0-7003 GCA_035385485.1 Exilispira sp. | reverse complement strand
TTCCTGAGGGGTTAAAACTGCAGTTGGTTCATCAAGTATCAATATCTTTGCTTTTCTATAAAGTGCCTTTAAAATCTCAACTCTTTGTTGTAAGCCAACAGAAAGATTTTCGATTTTCTCATCAGGATCGATTTCAAGATTAAATTTATTTGATAATTCTTTTACCTTTTTTCTAGCCAGATTGTAGTTTATGAAACCAGCATTTCCAGGTTCTTCCCCTAAAATTATATTTTCTGTAACTGTAAGATTTTCAACTAACATAAAATGCTGGTGAACCATACCAAGATTATGTTTTATTGCATCTTTTGGAGAATGGAATTGAACCTTTTGACCTTCTAAAATAATATCTCCCGAAGTTGGTTTATAAAGTCCATAAAGAATATTCATTAAGGTTGATTTACCTGCGCCATTTTCTCCAAGAAGGGCAAGAATTTCACCTTTTTTTAAGTTAATAGAAACATCTTCATTTGCAATGACTTTTGGAAATTTCTTTGTAATATTTCGCATTTCCAGAATATATTCTTCCATTAAAATACTCCTATAATCCTTTTAATAAAAATTGTGCAAAACTCTTAACAAAAATTTCACAAAACTTATAAAAAAAATTATATGATCCTTTTAAAAAAATTATACTAAAGTTTTAATAAAAATCATAAAAAATATTTTTAACAAAAACTTTTTTATAAACTTTCTATAAAATTTGGTATTAGTCTAGAAACATTATTCAAATTTTTCATGAAAGATTATTCAAATTTTTATAAGTTTAAGAACAATTAAAAATTTACTTTATTAAATCCTTATCAAAAGATATTTAATAAAATCAATATTAAAGACTACAAAAATATTAAATGAAAAAAAAATATTTGCAACTTTTGACTTTATTCCCTTAATTCTTTAAAAGATGCTGAAAGTGGCAATCTCCTTTTATATTCACTTCGAGTTACAAGAAGCTGAATTCTATCTATTTCTTCTTTTTTAAATCCAAGTTTAATAATTTCATCTTTTTCTAATTTTTTTTCATAAAGATAAAATAAAATCTGATCAATTATTTTATATCGTAAACCAATTTCACCTTCATCAGTTTGATTTTGCCATAATTCTGCTGTAGGAATTCTTTTTACTATATTTTCATCAACACCTAAAAATCTTGCATAATCAAAAACCTCGGTTTTATATATATCGCCCATAGGATGAAATGCTGCAGCAGAATCACCCCATTGAGTAGAATAACCCAATAGAAATTCGGTTTTATTCTCAGTGCCAACTACTAATGCATCAAATTTACTTGCTATATCATAGGACAATATCATCCTTATTCTTGCCATTATATTACCTTTTCTAAGTTTAGATTTTGAGTCTTGTTGTTCCAATGTTTTGTCGATCTCTATATAAGGATTAAGAAATTTATCTATCTGGATTTCAAAATGATCTTTTATATTCAACTTTTCAATTATTTGTTTATAATATTCAAAACTTTCGTTTGAAGTTATAGAAGAAGGGAAAAAGGCAGCTATAACATTATCACTTCCAAGTATTTTTGCAGAAAGATGTGCAATAGTGGCAGAGTCAACTCCTCCCGAAACAGCCACAAAGGCTTTTTTGAAATTACTTTTTATAAAATAATTTTTAAAAAATTCAGTTATCACAATATCGATTTTTTCCGGTTCGAGAAATTTGAACATGATTTACTCCTCTTATTAATTTATAATTTTTGTTTTTTAATTTTATTTTTTAAATATTTTCACTATTTATAATTTTGCTTTATTAAAACATAATATAATTTTAGTCTCTCAAATATGATATCAAACAAAATATAATTTTATTTTATTAAATACTATTCATAATTTTCATTAAGTTTTTTACTATTAAATTAATTCCATAATATTTGTTTTGATTAAGAGATTAGCTTAATCTATTTAAACTAAGAATAGAAAATTAACCAAATTTATATAAACAAAAATTTTATTTATGTTAATTATTTTTTAATTATTTAAGTAAAGTATATAAAGAAGCTATAAAGCCTGATACTGAATCTTAAGATTTATCAATATAATTTTGGAGTTATTTTGTGGATATTAAATTTATTGAAGATAATATTGAATCACATATTGAATCTTTTAATAATTTGAAGAAAGATAATGCTCTATTAAAGACTTTTTTAAGTGCTTCAGGGAAAGCTATTGAGGTAATTAAAAATGGGAATAAAATATTTTTTGCCGGAAATGGTGGGAGCGCATCAGATGCTCAACATGCTTCAGCAGAACTTGTTGTAAGATTTAATAAAAATAGAATAGCAGTAGCCGCAATAGCATTAGGAACAAATACAGCTATAGCTACTGCGATTTCAAATGATTTTGGCTATGAATATATTTTTTCAAGGCAATTAGAAGCACTTGCAAAAAAAAATGATATAGTAATTGGGATATCTACTTCTGGTAACTCAATTTCAATAGTTAATCTTTTAAGTAAAGCAAAAGAAATTGGGTGCATAACTATTGGTTTTACAGGGCAAAATGGTGGTAAGATGAATGAATTTTGTGATTTTTTAATAAAGGTTCCATCAACTAAAGTAGCAACTATACAGGAACTACATGGTTTTTTATTGCATCTTTTCTGTCAGATAATAGAAGATAATTTATTTAATAATAATTAGTATTTAAGAATTTTATGAAAATTTACGAATTAGAAAAATAATGAGAATTACTAAAGAATCTATAGAAAAAATCCGTTCATCAATAAATCTTTCAGATGTCGTTTCGATGTATGTAAAAGTACAAAAAGTAGGAAGCCGTTTTCGGGCTTTATGTCCATTTCACAATGAAAAAACTCCTTCTTTTTATATTGACGATAATAAAGGTTTATTTCATTGTTTTGGATGTAAAGCAGCCGGTGATATTTTTACATTTGTAATGAAGATAGAAAATTGCGATTTTTATGATGCTGCTATAAAGATAGCAAATCTTGCTAATATTTCTGTTGAATATGAAAAAGGAAGTTTTGAAGAAGATAAATCAGATTTAATAAAGAAAATTTTTTATGAGGTAACTTCATATTATCATCAAAATTTGAAGAAAAATGCAAATGCCTTGAATTATTTAAAGAATAGAAAAATCAAAGAATTTATAATTGAAAAATATAGATTAGGTTTTGCTTCTAAAGATGATCTTTCATTTTTTAGCAATCTGAAAAAGAAATATAATCTGGATGAAAATATTCTATTTCAACTTGGACTTATTAAAAAAGGTGAAAATCGAATATATCCTTTTTTCTATGAAAGGTTAATGATTCCAATACAAAATCATTATCAAGAATATGTTGCATTTGGCGGGAGAACTTTAAATGATCAATATGGACCTAAATACCTGAATAGTCCCGAACATCCACTTTTTAAAAAAGGGAATCTACTATTCAACTTTGCGAATGCCAGGGTTAATAAAGAAAATACTAAAATAATTGTAGTTGAAGGATATTTTGATGTTATAAGCCTCGTTCAAATTAGGATAGATTATGTAGTTGCGCCTTTAGGAACAGCACTTACATCATATCATTTGCAAATATTATCCCGAAAGTTTTCTCAACTTTACCTTTTATTTGATATGGATGAGGCGGGTCAAAAAGCCACTTTAAGTTCAATTGAATCAGCAATAAAATATTTTTCAGAAATTTTTGTTATAAGACTTCCCGAAGGAATTAAAGATATAGACCAATTTATAAAGGAAAGAAATATAGATAAAGATAGTTTTCAAAAACATATAGAAGAAAATTCTATTTCAGCTATTGACTTATTGATAAGAAATAAGTTATATTTAGATAAAGAAAAAAGAGATATAAATAGCTCATATAAAAATTTTATTTATTTTTTACATACCCTTAATGATGATATAATTTCTTCAACACTTATTAAAAAAGCAGCATATTTAGATGGTACCTTTTCTGAAGACCAAATTTTGAAGATGTACAATTCAAGGCAGTTAGATAAAATAAATGATAAGATGGTTTTAACAAAGAAAAATATTAACATAAATGAACAAGAAAAAAATTATAATGAGATTAAAAACCTTGAGATGGAATTTGTAGGTTTTATAATAAACTATGAGGATTTTATTAATATTACAAGGCAATATATTAAACCAGATTCATTTATTTCAAAAGAGGCAACTGAATTTTATAAAAAAGCACTTATATCATTAAATTATAAAGATAGAAATATGTTTTTAAGAGATGAGTTAAATGAAGAAGAATCAAATTATATGTATAGATCTTCTATAAAAGATTATAAAAATATACAATCCATCTTTGAGGATTATATTTCTTATTTTAAGTTAAGAGAACTTGAAAAAGAACTTGATGAAATTAATAAAGAAATAAAAAAGGCAGAATTAAATAAAAAAGATGCTTTTGAATTATTAGAAAAAAAGCAATTTCTACTTTCTTCAATTCAAAAATTAAAAGATTATAGGAAGAAAATTTATAAAGAAGAGTAGTATTTTATTCTATGTTATTTTGAAAAAACAATAGTAAGAAATAGATTTAGAATTTAAAAATAATTTTTATACAAAGGTATTGAATTTTGAATTTGTTTGATATATAATTCTTTTTGCAATCCTAAAGAGAAAACAAGTATAAAATCGTTAAAAATTTTGAGAAGATATATAAATCAAGGAGCAAGAAGTTAATATGTTTGATTTAGAAAACTATCCCGAATTAAGAAAATTAATTTTAATAGGAGAAAAAACAGGTCAATTGACTTATGATGAGATAAATAATCATCTTCCTGACGATATTATCTCACAATCAGTCATAGATCAATTGATCTCTTACCTTAACTCTAAAAATATTGAAATTGTCGATGAACGAACAAAAAATGATGATTTTGATTATTTCATGCAGGACAAAGAATTTGGTATAGACTTTGACGAAGATGCCTTTGATGAATTTTATGAAGAGGAAGTTGTTGAAGAAGAAAATAAAGTAGAAGAAAAGTATGTCGAGACAGATTTTGCTATTCTTCCGAATGATCCAATAAGATTATATCTTAAAGAGATAGGGAAAGTGTCTCTTCTAACACCAGAAGAAGAAATAAGACTTGCCAAGCAGATTGAAGAGGGAAAAGAACAGGTTATAAAAGTTTTATTAACAATGTTTTATACCTTAAAATATTTTAAAGAAAACATAATCGAAAATAGGAAAAATATCGATATATATTCTGTTTTCGATTTCGATATGATTTTAGATAGTGAGGAAGGGAATAAAGAAAGAAAAGAATTTGAGAAAAATTTATATGATTTAACAAGACTTTATCAACAAAGTTTTAAAAATCTTGTTAGTCTTATTGAAAAAAAGATTTTGAAAGCTGATGAATTCAATAAAGAAGATGAAGATCAATTGATTGATCTTTTTGATAAATTCGAAAGAAAGTTTAGAAAATTAAAAATATCTAAAAGAGAATTATCTAATATTATTGAAAAATTAAATGTCTATTATGATCTTTATAGAGATTGTAAAAAAAGAACAAGAAAATATTTTGAACAGGCATATGAGAAAGTAGATTTAACACCTTATAAATCCTCAGGTGGTATTATTACAAAGGCTATTGTAATAAAAGAAATAACAGATAAATATAAAATAAGTTTTGAAGAACAACTTCATTTAAAAAAGATAATAGAGAAAAATAAGGAAGATTTTGAAAGAATTCAGATTGAAACAGGTGAATTTGTAAACGATTTTATAGAAAAATTTAAGATAATTGAAGAAGGTGAGCAAAAAATAAAATCTGCAAGAGAGCAACTTGTTCAAGCAAATTTGCGACTTGTAGTCTCCATCGCGAAGAAATATACTAATAAGGGTCTTCATTTCTTTGACTTAATCCAGGAAGGAAACATTGGATTAATCAAGGCTGTAGAAAAGTTCGAATATAAAAAAGGTTATAAATTTTCAACATATGCTACATGGTGGATAAGGCAGGCAATTACAAGAGCAATTTCTGATCAGGCAAGAACCATTAGAGTTCCAGTTCATATGATTGAACAGATGAATAGAGTACTAAAAGAAAGCAAAAATCTATTGCAACAATATGGAAGAGAACCTACTTTAGAAGAACTTTCAGAAAGACTTGGTATGCCAGTATTTAAACTTAAACAGGTTCAAGCTATAATGAAAGATCCTATATCTTTAGAAACTCCTATCGGAGAAGATGAAGATTCTCAACTTTCAGATTTTATTGTTGATTCTAAAGGTGATTCACCCGAAAAGAATCTAACCTATAAGTTACTTAAAGAGAAAATTTATGAGCTCCTTCAGGATTTACCACAAAAGGAAAAAGAAGTCATCGAATATAGATTTGGTTTAAGAGATGGAGCTTGCTTAACTTTGGAAGAAGTTGGTTTTAGATTTGATGTAACAAGGGAAAGAATAAGACAGATAGAAGCAAAAGCATTGAAAAAATTACAACATCCTAATAGAAAAAGCAAAATCTCAGAATTCAAAGATAGTATTGATTAATTAAATTTTTAAGTTAAATTTTGTCGATAGTAATTTATTTCATATAGATATTAAGGAGTATATTGATGGAAATGACCATAGCCAATCTTATAAAAGCTCAAGAAATACAAAAGTCTATTATATATCTTCAAAAAGAGATTGAAATGATGCCTCTTAGAAAAGAAGAAGCTATAAAAAAGATTGAGAATAATGAGAAAAAAATACAATATGCAAAAGAAGAAATAGTGAATATTGATAATGAAATTGAAAAGATAAAAAAAGATATCGAAGATAAAAAGAAAGAGATAGAAGAACTTGATAATGACGTAACCAGTTCTAAAAATGAAAAAGAAGAAAAAAGAAAAGATTTAGGATTAAGTTTAGATAATTTAAAGAAAAAAATAGAAGAATTAGAACAACAAAAATATTTGAAATTTAAAGAGATTAAGACAAATGAGGGTGATCTTAAAACCTTAAAAGAAGAATTGGAAAAAGAAGAAGAAAATATAAAAAATAATTTGCG
>DAOOKC010000087.1:0-7127 GCA_035385485.1 Exilispira sp. | reverse complement strand
AAATTTTTTACTAAAAGGAGACCTTTTTGATAAATACTGATTATAAAATAATCGATATTAATGATAAAAATGTTGATGAATATGCTTTACTTTGACATAAATCTAAGTTTAAAGAACAAGGTTATAAAAATAAACTAAAAAGGTTTTTTGATAGGTATAAAGAAGGTTTAAGAATTAAACTTCTTTTAGCTTATGAAGGTGAAAAAAAAGATTATCGTTCAAGTGGGTTTATAGAATACATACCAGGGTAAAATTCTTTTAGAGGAGTTTATGCAAATGGCTGGATGGTTATACATTGTCTCTGGGTTATTGGGAAAATAAAAAAACAAGGATTAGGAAGAAAATTACTTGAGGAGTGTTTTAAAGATGCAAAAGATATGAATGGAGTTGTAGCAATAGTTTGAAGTAAATATTGGTTAAACTATAAGCAAAGAGGATTAAGATGAATGATAAAATAAGTAAAAAGATAATTTACCTGATATCTCACCTCTTCTTAAAACACTTAATAAAATTGGGTATTCTGGGTTGAACAAAATTGATATATCTGTTTTAGAGAAAATTATGGAAAAAGAAGATGATTTATCTAATCAATCATCTTTTGTTTGAACTCTTAATAATATTGTCTGATCAGAATTAAAAAAATTTAATAAAAAGTTTTAAAATGATTAAAAAAGTTTTTAAAAAATTATTTTCAAATAAATTTTTAAGGTGGATTACAAACTGAGCATGGAGTGTATCCTTTTTTTATTGCCTCTCCCCATGTTATTGGTATTGCACTTTTACTCAAATATTTGCAACCAGCCTTATGATATTTAGTTCCTGTTTTAGTAATATAAACTATAGTTTGATTAATATCATTTTCATTACTTGATGTAACTGTTTTTTCTCCTATATATACAATCCAATTTTTAGCATCCCATTCAACCTTTTGGTTTAAAGCTTCAGAAACAAATCTTACAGGAACAAAGACTCTTCCATTATAGATAAATGGCTCAGCATCAGTCTTTAATTTAACACCATTTACATATATTCTAATATCTCTAAACAAAACATCTATTTTTTTATTACTCCACTCACAATAACCAATAGAATATGAAAATAGGAAACCTATTAAACAAATTAATAAAAATAAAAATTTCTTTTTCATATTTCCCTCATCTATTAATTATATTAGATTAATATATCAATTTGAATAGAAAAAAATTTTGGTGAAGAGTGAAAGTTTAAAGTGTGATAATGCTCAAAAATTAATAAAAATCCTTTTCCCTCGACAAGGAAAATTTAAAGAGGGTTATGACTTTTCTTCATAAATGTTTCCATTAATATCAAGCTTAATTATGTAAATATCCTTGTAATTTCCATTATAAGGAGCTTTATATCCTACCATAATGTAGTTAGAATAGCTTATATTTCGAATGGAAGTAGCTGTTTCAAAATTTTCTTTATCTCCAAATATCTTTTCCCAAATTTTGTTTCCCTTGTTGTTAAGTTTTATTATATAACATCACCCAAAGGATAATTCTTTTTAAAATCATAAGTTGTAGGTTCTCCAATAATGAGATACCCCCCATCAGATATTTTGGTGATAGAGTGGGTAAGCTCATCAATATTTTATCTCTATACTTTTTTACCCAGACTTTATTAAAAAATTTATCAAATCTTATTATGTAAAATTCTGTTTTCTTTAAATCATTTGATGTTATAGTACTTGAAGCAATTTATCCAAGGTTAGAGGTCTTTTGGATAGATGTTATATTGATTGACTCTTCTTCTTTGTATATTATTTCGTCTATCTATTTCGTTCCTTGTCAAGTTTAATTATGTATTAATTCTCATCGTATTTCCTTTGATAAAACCTCCAGAGTTTACAATTACTGTATATCCACCATCCTAAGTCTCATCAACAAAAGTTGCTAATCATCATTTTCCTTTTCACCAAATACTCTTCTAAATTTATTTGTCTCTAACTTCTTCTGGTTTAGTTAAAATTATTTCTTCATATTTTGATTTTATAGGTTCTCTTTTTAGAAAAAACTTGAAATAAATGGTTAAGTCAACAATCAATATGATTGAAAAAGTTATGATAATTCCATTTTCCTTTAAAAAATCAAAAAAACTTTTAACCTTAAACCTTCTCATATATTTTGACACATAACTCGAATTTTAGTTCAATTGATTTTGAGATTTGTAGGCTTCTTGAAGGAGATTATAAATTTCACTTAAATATCTATCATCATCTAAGGTAACCCTAAAGCAGGGACCATTATAGAAATTTTGAACTCCTTCACTTAATTTTGTAATTTTATAATATTTAATTGAATTATTAACTGTTTCAACAGGCAACATAATAATTATCTGTATCTTCTTTTTTCTAATTTTCATAAAAGCAAAGTTTTTGTTTTTTCTCAATGATATATAATATTTCTGCGGATTTATTTTTATATTTGAATCAAAAGATATAATATAATTTTTAATCTTCTCATATATTAATTTTATTTTAGGTTCTACACCCTCTAAATGAAATTCTTCTGTGTATTTTTCCGAAAACTCTTCCTTCTCTGATGTAACTGGTTCAATAAAGTTAATGTTTTCAAAATCAGGGTTTAGTGTGAAAATCGTTTTGTTATCTCCTTTGAATCTTTTTAAAATCTCTAATCTTACCATTTTACCCCATGTATCTGTGTATGTATAATAGACTTCTTGAAACTCTTCCTTTTCATCGTCAAAAATTATTAAAATATTTTGGCTATTTTCTATTATATCTTTTAAAGCTTTGAATATTTCTTTTTTTCCTATATATTTTTTAAACTCATCCTCAAGCTCTTTATTCTCTTTTATGTATTGGTATAATTTTTCTATCAAATCATTCATACTTTTATAATTCTTAAAAAAAGCAAAAAATTTTGTAATTTGAGGGAATATGTGTGTATAAAAATCGTGTTTTTAAATCTCATTTTCTACCATATAAAATTCAGGATTTTCCAAATCGCTAAAATCAAACAAAAAAGCATCTGGAATTGCTGAACCTAAGGATTTTGTGTCAATTTTATTTTTTATATCAAAGTAAATTGTGTTTTTCCCAAAAAATAGTTTCGAATTATTCTTTACAACTTTCTCAAGTTCATCTTCATTTTCAAATTTTGTTTCTAAAAATTTAACTTCATCTAAACAAATTACCATATTTGATTTCATACTATCCCTCTTAATTATCTTTATATAAAATTTAAAAAAATCTTACTTCAATTTTATCATAAAGAAATTAAATATTTACATTACAATAATAAGGTTTAAATATAATTTGGAAAGATAACTCTCTTATTTTTTTACAATAAAATAACATTAAATACTTTTTAAAACACTTAATGTATGGAAAAAATATTGACTTATTCATAATATTAAATTATAATATTAAAAAATTATGGGTGAACTTTTCAAAAATTTAAATGTAACAGAGGCTTTTGAAAAATTAATCAGTTATATAAATAGAATATCTATTAAATTAAATCCTTATTTAATTTATATTTCCTCTATGATTTCTTTAATGGCTTTTCCTGACTTTTCTACACTAACAATAATAGAGGATATTTCAAAAGGTGTATTAACAAGTATTGTATCTGATAACATTAAAAAATTTTTAAAAAAAGAAAAGTTTGATGAAGAAAAGTTAACAAAAGAGCTTGAAGAAATTCATAGAAAAATTGAGAAAATGGCAAATCAAAATATAGAAATTGATAAAAAAATAAATGAATTTGTTGAAAAAATCTTAAAAGAAGAATCTTTTATTATTGAATTATTTGGAAAACTTAGGATAGATATAGAAAATTTAAAAAATGAAGCGTTGCAAAATATTTTGGAGATACAAAATGAAACAAATAAAATAGAAGAAATAAAACTTCCAAAAATAGATGATGCTTTACAAAGGGGAATAGAGCCTTTTACTACACCAGAATTATTTAGAAATCAAGGACCCTTATGGGTTGATTTTGAGAATGGATTTGTCTATAAACCACCTGAAGTTGAAGAAATAATCAAAAGATTAGAAAATGAAAATTTAATTGTAATAAAGGGAAAACCAGCAAGTGGTAAAACATCTATATTAAGATATATTGGATATGAGTTGTTTAAAAATAATTGGGATGTATATTACATAGAGTTAAAAACATTTCAAAATGAAAGATTGTTAGAAATAAATAAATTAAGTCATGGTTTGATTATAATTGATGATGCCAATTTAAAAATAGAGCTTATTGAAGATATATTAAAAAATAGACCTAAAGCAAAGTTAATTATAGGAAGTAGAGATATAGACATTGAAAAGATAAAAGGTCTAATTTTTCTAAGTATCTTTTCTGAATATTTAAAGAGTGCTATTGAGATAGAAGCAAAAAATTATACAGATGAGTTGATAAAAATATTTGAAGAAAAAAAGAAGATAGAAATAAATGATGAAATAAAACAAGAACTAAATAAAAATAATCTTTGGATACTTGTTTGGCAGTTAAAGACTTATGAAAAAAATAGTAATGTAGAAGAAAATATTTTTTATAAAACTATTAAAGATTACATAGAAAATATAAGTAAAAAGAATATAGTTGAAAATGCTTTAATGCCTTTATCATTCTTCTATTCTTATGAAATGCAAATAAAGAAATCATATTTAATAGAATTTTGTTCATTAGAGATTATTAATGATTTGATAGCTTTAAATGAGATTGTGTCTTATATAGAAGATGACGATGAATACTTAGCATTTCATCACTCTGAAGTTGCAAAAATATTTTTCAACACATTCAAAAAATTTAATGATTTTGGTTGTGATATAAAAAACAAAATAGAGTATAAATTAGAAGATTATAAAATTAATACAGATTCTGATTATAAACACGAACTCTTTTTCTTAATTGACTATACAATAAAATATCCTGAAAAATTTAATAATTGGATTTATTTGATTGATGAAAATTTGCAAGATGAATTGATAAAAAATGAAAAATTTCAAGAAAATATATCCAATATATTCAAAAATATTGAATCATTTAATTTTGAATGTTTTTATTTTATCTATGAAATTAAATTAATTAAATTAATAAAAGATAATAGCAATTTAAAAAATAATATAAACAAAATCGAAATCTCTAATTTTGAGAAGAAAATAAAGGAATGGAAGAAGGTAGACGATATTGCTTGTCTCCTTGAAACACTTCATGAAATTGGGTATTCTAAGTTGAATGAGTTAATAGAGAAATTTGAAATAAAGTTTTTTGAAGAGAAGATAAGGGGGTTAGAGGATCTATTCAGCATTACTTTTCTTCTTGCAACACTCGAAAATATTATGTATTCTAAGTTGAATGAGTTAATAGAAATATTTGAAATAAAGTTTTTTGAAGAGAAGATAAGGGGGTGGAAGGATCCATTGGGTATTACTTTTCTTCTTGCAACACTTGGAGTAATTGGGTATTCTAAGTTGGATGAGTTAATAGAAAAATTTGAAATAAAGTTTTTTGAAGAGAAGATAAGGGGGTTAGAGGATCCATTGGGTATTGCTTATTTTATTAAAACACTCGAAAATATTATGTATTCTAAGTTGAATGAGTTAATAGAAATATTTGAAGTAAAGTTTTTTGAAGAGAAGATAAGGGGGTTAGAGGATCCAAGTGATATTGCTGATCTTCTTGAAACATTTCATAATATTGGGTATTCTAAGTTGAATGAACTTAATGTATCTATTTTTGAAGAGAAGATAAGGGAGTTAGAGGATCCAAGGGATATTGGTATACTTCTTTTTACACTTCATAAAATTAGGTATTCTGGGTTTACTGAGTTAATAGAAAAATTTGAAGTAAAGTTTTTTGAAGAGAAGATAAGGGGGTGGAAGGATCTATGGAATATTGCTAATCTTCTTGAAACACTTCATAATATTGGGTATTCTAAGTTGAATGAAATTAATTTATCTATTTTTGAAGAGAAGATAAGGGTGTCAGAGAATCCAAGTGATATTGCTGATCTTCTTGAAACACTTCATAAAATTGGATATTCTGGGTATACTGAGTTAATAAAAAAATTTAAAGTTAAGTTTTTTGAAGAGAAGATAAGGGGGTCAGAGGATCCAAGGGCTATTGCTTATCTTCTTAATACACTTCATAATATTGGGTATTCTAAGTTGAATAAGTTAAAAGAAATGTCTGAAACAAAGTTTTTTGAAGAGAAGATAAGGGGGTCAGAGGATCCAAGGGGTATTGCTGATCTTCTTGAAACACTTTATAAAAATAGGTATTCTGGGTTTACTGAGTTAATAAAAAAATTTGAAGTAAAGTTTTTTGAAGAGAAGATAATGGGGTGGGAGGATCCAAGGGATATTGCTTATCTTCTTAAAACACTTGATAAAATTGGGTATTCTAAGTTGAATGAAATTAATAAATCTATTTTTGAAGAGAAGATAAGGGGGTCAGAGGATCCAAGGGGTATTGCTGATCTTCTTGAAACACTTTATAAAAATAGGTATTCTGGGTTTACTGAGTTAATAAAAAAATTTGAAGTAAAGTTTTTTGAAGAGAAGATAATGGGGTGGGAGGATCCAAGGGATATTGCTTATCTTCTTAAAACACTTGATAAAATTGGGTATTCTAAGTTGAATGAAATTAATAAATCTATTTTTGAAGAGAAGATAAGGGGGTTAGAGGATCCAATGGATATTGCTACTCTTGTTAAAACACTTCATAAAATTGGATATTCTGGGTTTACTGAGTTAATAGAAAAATTTGAAGTAAAGTTTTTTGAAGAGAAGATAAGGGGGTGGGAGAATCCAAGGGATATTGCTGATTTTCTTGAAAAACTTCATAAAATTGGGTATTCTAATTTGAATGAAATTAATGTATCTATTTTGGAAGAAAAGATAAGGGAGCTGGAGGATTCAAGTAGTATTGCTTATCTTCTTGAAACATTACATAATATTGGGTATTCTAAATTGAATGAAATTAATAAATCTATATTTGAAGAGAAGATAAGAGGGTTAGAGGATTCAAGTGATATTGCTGATCTTCTTGAAACACTTCATAATATTGGGTATTCTAAGTTGAATGAGTTAATAGAAATATTTGAAGTAAAGTTTTTTGAAGAGAAGATAAGGG
>DAOOKC010000086.1:0-7127 GCA_035385485.1 Exilispira sp. | reverse complement strand
ATATTAAACTAAAAAATTAATTACCAACTATCTGATCAAACCTTTTGATTTTTATAATATGTTTTTCTTTATCTATTTTTTCTATAAAATCCTTATTAAAAGGTATTAGATATTCTTTTCCTTCCAATATCAATGAGATAAAAATCATACTATTAAATGTGTATATATCATTTGCTAAAGAAAATTTATTTGGAAGATATTCAATATTATATTCTAAAATTTCATAAAAAAATATTTGATTTTCAAGTAGATCTTTTGAATCAATTTTAGTAAGATATAGATATTTACCAATTAGGTTTCTGCTTTTTTCTTCGCAGTCATATCCTTTAAAAAAAACATGAAGGTGATGCCAATCACCTTCAATTTTATCTACTTCTAAAGTATTAGTGCAATCTTCATCTAAAAAAAATACTTTTGCATCATATAATCTTTCTTTTATATCAGTTAGAGGTTCAAGACAAACTGCACCTTTGAAACCAAAAACCTTTGTTATTTTAGCTACACAGGTCCCTTTTGATTTGATCAAGTAAATCTCCTATAATATGGGAATTATCTTTGATTACTCTTTGATTTCTAAGGCGATATGTCTTCCGTTTTTACTATCTAAACTTGAAAGTAAGGTTCTTAATGCTTTTATAATAGCTCCATTCTTTCCAATAACTTTACCTATATCTTTAGGATTAACTTTTAATTCTAAAAGAGTGGTTTTTTCACCTTCTACAACATTTATTTTAACATCATCGGGGAAATCTACTATTGATCTTGCAATATACTCTATAAAATCTTTTTCTCTCATAATTTAACTGATTCTATTTTTAAATATTATTTTTGTTTTCTTAATTCTGGTTTCAATACAAGCCCTCTTTTTGCAAGAAGTTTATATACTGTAGCAGTAGGTTCTGCTCCTTTCTTATACCAATCTATTATCTTATTTTTTACAATCTCGACTTCCTCAGGATTTGGTTCTCCCTTAAATTGAAATTTTTTAGCCCAATCAGTCTCATGAGGATTATATGAACCAAGTTCTTCTATAAATCTTCCATCTCTTGGAAATCTTTCATCTGTTGCAACTAATCTAAAATAAATTTGATTTCTTCTTCCAACTCTTTTTAAGCGAAGTTTAACCATCTATCAAGCTCCTTATTAAAATGCAAAATAACAAAATGAAACTAATAAAGATTTTGATTTTGTCAAGGTATTTAAAAATTTTCATTTCTCAAATCATTAGCATAATTAGATAAATTATTAATAATTTCAGATATTTTAGATATCAAATCAGAAATAATATTAAAATTATCTTCAATCCCTTTATGAATCGTTTGATTTTGGTCCAAAATATTCATGAACTGCTGAAAATTTCTATAAAATTCTTCAAAATAGTCTGAAAGTAATTTTGAACTTTCAATACCTGAATCTGTGGATATAATTATATCATCTGTAAGAACTTTAATCTTATTAACAAGATCATTCGATTTAGAAGCAAGATTTTTTACCTCAGCTGCAACTACACTGAAACTTTTAGAATATTCCGAGCTTTTTGTAGCTTCTATCGAAGCATTTAATCCTAATAGAACAGTTTGTTTTGATATATCTTCTATTTGATTTGAAAACTCTTTTGTAATACTAAGATTATCTTTCATGAAACTAAAATTATTAGAATTTTTCTCTATTAAACTTCTTAAATCATTGCCTGTATTAATCTGGTTTTTAGATAAATCTATAATCTGAAGATCTATATCATGAATTTCATTATTTAGTTTTGTTAAATTAATTATTTTTTCTTTTAATAAATCTATTTTCTCTTTTGAATTGATGCTTTTTTGATTAAGTTCTTTCGATGTTTTTTCAAATGTAAGACTATTTGCTTTCAATAGATTAATCGATTCTGATATTCCAAAAAGGTAACCTTTTAATTTTTCATTGGAGTTTGTTATTTGAATATTTTTTGTATCAGTTTCAATATATGTCTGGACCAATTGATTTAGTATAATTCTCGATACTATTACTATATAAAATTCAAAACCATAGATCATAACATAAAATTGAGGGTAAGAACCTGGAAGTAAAAATACAAGCATATCATTAATTAATGCAAAAAAAAGTATTGTAAAAGGAAATATATAACTTTTTAATTCATTTTTCTTTAAATGAAAATATGAATAGTAGACATATAGTACAAGATAAATAAAGGAAATGATTCCAATAAATAATTCGTATGTATAAAACATCCTTCTAATTCTATAATTATTTATAAATATAGTATCGATAATGAAAAATAATGAGAATAAAATAATTACAATTTTTATAAAGATATTCATATCTTCTTTTGTTAAACTAAAAAAAGAGATAAAAAAGAAGATAACCATAAGATACATAGATTTGTAAACAAAGAGATAATTAAACAAAAGATAGTTTATTGGTAAGAATTCAAAGAGTTGATTTGAAGAAAAGACTAGAATAAAAATAGAAGAAAGAGAAAAATATAATAAATCTCTTCTCTTTTCCTTAATAGAAATATAAAAAAAGATAAGAGAAATTGTTAGAATTATTAAAAATAAAATTTTCTTCATTTGAACATCATAAAAATTTATAAATTTACTTTGATAATCTAATGATTCAAACTCACCAAGTATAAATGGTCTATTTATACTTACATTTGTAAGAATATAAAGAACTACCTTCAAGTGATACTGATTTTTATCCTTTTTATATCTATAAAGAGGTATTGTCTTATCAAAATTGTATGCTGAAAAAATGATATCGCCTTTTTTCCCATATTCACTAATAAGTAAATCATCAAGATAGACTTCTATTCCATCACTTAACTTACCAAGGCGGATTGCAGGATTTTTAATATTAGTTAGATCAATTGTTCTGGTAAGTATAACTACACCTTTTTCATATTTTATATGTTCTGAAACATTAAATGGCAATGAAATATTAATATTTTCAACTACCTGATTATTTTGAATAAAAGTAAATTGCCAATTATCCTTTAAAATTTCGAAACCTTTCTCATTTATAAAAATTTGCTTCCCATAAAAAATCAAAAATATAAAAATTAAAGTAAAACCTAAGATAAATGTTAAAATTTTTAAGTAAATTGAGATATTCTCAAATATTTTTTTCATATAATAGATAAACTGTTTTTTCTAATTTTTTATTGTTTTATTAAAAATATTTATCTTTTAACTTAATCTATAAATCAAATTTAACATTCATATTTTCATTTGAAATTACAAAGAGCTGCCTTGCTTTTTCATCTATCTCATTGGCTAAAAGTGAAATATTTTCAATTATATGTATAATTTCAGTTATTTTATTCTCAAAAATTAAATGATTTTCCTTATTTTTTATAAGTTTTTCTTTAAGAATTTCAAATTGGCTTAAATATTTATTAAAAACATTCATAAACTCATTACTTCTTATTTTAGTTTCTTCTACAGATTTTAAAATATTATCTATTCCATTATGAGCATTTGAAGAAAAATCTGCAGATTTTAATGCAAGTTTTCTTATCTCATCAGAAATAATAGAAAAACCTTTTCCTTTTTCCTTCGCTTTTCCAGCTACTACAGATGAATTTAATGAAAGAATAGAAGTTTGCTCTACAATAGTATCTATCTGATTTGTATTTTCTATGATATTGTTAATTTTTTCAATTACAATTTCTAATATTTTACTTGTTTTTTTAAATCCATCTTCAACATTTTCTAGCATTTTTGTAAGTTGTTCGGTTTTTTCGGTAATATTTTCTTCATTTTTACCTGATAACAACAAAGATTCTTTCATATCATCGAGTTTATTAACAAGATTAAAAATTAATTTACTGAACTCATTTCCACTTGCTGTCAATTTTTCTGATGTCAAAAAGCTCTCTTTGGTTTCATCTAATATTTTTTGTACATTTGATGCCAGCATCTCTTTTCTATTTTCCAGTTCAATTGAAATTTTATCAAGTTCTGAAGTTATAACTCTTAATCTATAAAATGAATTAACAAGATTTTTTACCAATTTTATGGTTATTAAGAAAATAAAAACCTGAAAACCATAGATATTTAAATATTTTAAGCTCATATATTGAGGATAAATTTTCTTAATCAAGTTAGGGTATTTAAAAGAAACAAAATCATTTGTTAAACATATAAATAATAATAAAATAGGTATTAACATATCCAGGTAATTTTTTGATCTTGTTTTTAAATAACCAAAAATTACATAGCCAACAAGATAAACTAATGATAGATATAAAATAAAATTAAAAAACTGATAAATTGATAATCTAAGGATTCTATTATATATTAAAGTATCAAATATAAAACCAATACCAGCAATTATTATCGAAACTTGCATTACTTTGTCTGGTTTTCTATTTATATATTCCATGACAAATAATATTAATAAAATAGAAGATAAATAAATTGATTTATATTCAAAAAGATAATTAAAAATATCATGATTTAATGGAAGATCATTTATAATGTATATAATAGTAAAAAGACAGATTTGAACTATTAGAAGTGAAAAAATAATATAATATTTTGTTTTTAGTTTACTTCCAATATAAAAGAAAATTATTGAAAATAGAATAGAGACAATTAAAAGGACTATTTTAAGATCTATATCAATTAAATTGTTCATTCTTTCAATTTTTTTAAGTTTATCATAGTCTCCTAAAAGAAACTCATCTTGTATAGAACCTTCGGGGAAGTAATAAACCTTAATTTTTATCTCAACCTCTTTAATCCCTTTATTTATAATATTTGGCATTTTAACCAATACATTTTTATTCCATGAAGTAAAAAAGTTATTTTTATAAATACCATTTTTTGAAACCAGATTTCCATCTATATAAATTTCACTACAATCTATTAATTTACCAAGATAAATACCTAAAAACTTTGAATCTTTAAATAATGGGTAGTTTATATTTATTACCTTGGTGAATTCTACAATACCTCTTGGCACCATTTTTGAATAATCTTCAATCAATTTTGAAAAGTTTATAGGCAAGTCTGTAATTCCAGATTTTATAAACTGTGGATCCGAAAAATCGATTTTATTACATGAATAAAAATTATATTGCCATTGATCTGAAATTGAAATAAATCTGTTTTCATCTTTTGCTAAAAGATTTATTTGAAATAAAAATATTAAAGAAAAAAGGAAGATTAATAAGTTAAGAAAAATTAATGAAATTTTTAATTTTTTTTGTAAATTCATCTATGAATTTTTTATTTTATTTCTATTTTATTTCTATTTTATTTCTATTTTATTTTTATTTTATTTTTATTTTTTTCTGTATTTTTAATTATTAAAAACTTTTTATTTTAATATCGGTTAAAATATTAACTATTTTGAAAAGAAATAAAGTATTTTTATGGAAAATTTTGATAATACTTTTAATAAATTTGCTATAGTCTTTGATAACTTTGAAGAAGATAAATTAAACCTATTTTATGAAAAGATAGATGAAAGAATTAGAAATAAGGAGAAAGAGATTATTTTAAATATGAAAAATCTTTCATCTATCAATTCATCTTTTCTTGCAAAACTTTTGTATTTTCAAAAAAAAGCTAATAAATTCAATGGTAAAATCATTATTATTAATTTAAATGAAAACTTAAAAAAAATTTTTCTTAGCCTCAAATTTGATGAAATTTTTATTGTCAAATAGATTTAATTTAAGAAAAATTGCGTCATTTAGCTTTATTTTAAAATAAATTCTGTCCATTAGATTAGATTTAATTGAAGATAAAATTTTGTAATTTAGCATTATTTTTGCATGAATTCTGTCTATTAGATAGATTTACTTTAAGACTAACCCTAGTTTAAATATATTCTTAGTATTTAAATTAAAATTTAATTAAATTAATATTTAGTAAAATAAAAACTGAATATGCTTATTGATTATTCTGATTTTCATTTTGTTGTTGCGGATAATAGGTATTTGCCCAGTTTTCTAAAAAACCAATATTTTTAAGCAAATTTTCCAATCTTGAATATATTATTTCATCATATTTATATATACCATTTATTATTTTTGCATGCTCATCTTCCCACTGAGGTAAATCAATTTTATACTTTTGAAATTCAGTTGCATTTATAGCTTCTTTTTTTGTTAAATCCCAATATATTAAAGCTAATTCATAGTAATATTTTGCAACTTTTAAACTCTCGATTATCATTTCTTTATATAGATAATTGTAAAAATAGATATCTTCTTTATCAAATCTTGAAGCAAGCTGGATATAACTTCTCATAATTAAAAAATTACAATGCATCTTAAAAAGATATTTGTATCTAATATATTCTTCCTGAGTATTAATTTTGCAAAGAGCCTGAACAACAGGAGCAAAAGGAGCCATTAAAGCCCTTTGAAGATAAAAGATATTTTGCTCTATATTTACAGTCTGAAAGTTATTTGATTTTGCATATAAAAGATAATATTGTTCTGCATATATAATTGGATCAGCATTCACTCTAGAATTAAAAGAAAAAATAAAAGCAGTAAAATATAATAATAAAACTATAAAGAAAAAAATAAATTTTCTTTGATTAAATATTTTCATTTTTAATCTTCGATAATCCAAGAATAAAAAAGATCATTGAAAATAAAATTATTAAATATTTTATCAAAGGTAAATTACCTATAGAAAAATACCAATCAGCAGGTATAACTTTTATTTGCTCCAAAACCCTGAAAAAGGAGTAAAGGTAATTAAAAAGAGCAGCAAGTACAAGCATAAACATGCTTTGATTTTTATTATTTTTTTCCCAGAACATAATAGCAGCAAAAGCAAGTATAACTCCAAAAAACATATCTGAAATGACAAATAAAGTCATATCTTTTTCCAATTCTTTATAATAAATTCGGTAAAGATAAAAGTAAATAAAGTTATTTTTTCTTCTTTTTTATTATAATATTAAAAATTGAAAAAAACAGAATTTTTAAGAAAAAATCATACGATTTTTATTCTTAATTTTCTTATCTTTCTTATTTTTTATTTTTTTTCTTATTTTTCATTTTTATTAATTTATTCATATTTTTTATTTTTTTAATTCTTTTATTTTTTTTTATTTTTTTTCTTTTTTCTTTTTTTATTTTTATTGTTATTTCTCTTTTT
>DAOOKC010000085.1:0-7177 GCA_035385485.1 Exilispira sp. | reverse complement strand
TTGTGCTCCCACCATATAGGAAATCCCTTCTGCCATTAATGAAATACCTGGAGAAGATGAAGAAGTCATTACTCTTACACCAGATCCAGCTGCGCCATAAAGCATGTTTGCAGCTGCAAATTCTGCTTCTGCTTGTAAATAAACACCACCTCTTTTAGGAAGTTCTCTTGACATATATTCTGGAATTTCATTTTGTGGAGTAATAGGATATCCAAAGAAATATTTACAACCAGCCCTTATAGCTGCTTCAGCAACAGCTTCATTTCCTTTCATCAAAATCTTTTTTCCCATTTTAAAATTCTCCTTGTAATTCAATCTAATTCAATAAATTTAATCAATTCTTTCAACTGTAATTACGGAATCGGGACAGATTTTTGCACAACTTCCACAGGCAGTACACTTATCCATTTCATTTACAGTTGCAAGATGATAACCTTTGGTATTCATCCTAGTAAAATCCATAACGACTATTTTGACGGGGCAAACTGTTGTACAGAGTTCGCAACCCTTGCAAAACTCTGTATTAAAGGTAACTTTACCTTTTGGCATGATTCCTCCTAAAGTATATTGATAGTAATTATTTATATTAATCAATATCTATTAATATTATTTATCATTTTTTTTATCTCATTTTATTTATCTTATTTATCTCATTTTATATATCATTTTCTAAATTACCATTTTATAAATTTTCAAAATTCGATAACCAAACAGGTCGCAAAGTAATATCTAAATCGAAAATATCCTGGGCAGAAAATTTATTTTTTAATTGATCATAATTTTTAAATAACCACTTTGGAATAACAACATATCTATAAGGTATTGAAAATTTATCTGAAATTTTTTTACAAATCTCATCACCTTTTTGAATCTCTTCAATAGTAGTATCATAAAGAAGATGAGTGGAATTTACTATATAGCTTATTTTTAGCCTGGAAGCATTCTGGATATCTAAAAGATATTGATATACTCCATCGAAATCTTCTGAAAAAGGTCTATTGACATTTACCAGATAAAAAAAATCATAACCCAGGTTTTGTAAATGATGGCTATATCTTCCAATTACCTTTGAACCTGCTGCATCCCCCCCAAGGTCCACTATGACATCATAATCATCATCAAAAAAAACAGAATCAATTTCTCTTGGAAGAGCTGGTAAATCAGCATTTGTAGCTTCACTTGAAGGACCGATTATTTCTATATTATGAATTTTAAGAAATTCTCTTATTCCTCTGGTTGTAAAATAAGGATTTACAATATCAAGATCTACTATTGCTATTTTCTTTCTATGATTTTTCGAATTTATTAGTTTTAAGGCATAATTCGATGCAAATTCACTCTTTCCTACTCCATAATGCCCACTAATAATTCGAATTCTGTTATCATTTTGAAAAATCACAAAGATGTCCTTTTTTTGTTAATTAAATATTTATAAATCAAATTAAAAAGTCAAGAAACTATTTTAGTTAAAAGTTAAAATTTTTCTTGATTTATAATAAAAAAGTTACAATTAATTTATATCTTTTCTAAAATATCAAAGGGGGATTGATGAAGATTTCTTCAAAAATATTAATTTTTATGATTTTAGGATTTGTTTTGGGAATAATTGTTCCTTATATCCCTATTTTGTACAAAATTTGTCAGACAATAGAACAGATATTTATAAGAATTTTAACTTTTATTGTCAAACCATATATCTTTTTTTCAATTATAATTGCATTTGCAAGTTTAAAAGATGCCGGTAAGACTGGAAAAATCTTTCCTTTATTCTTTCTTTTTACATTTTTATCGGGACTAATTGCAACAATTCAAGCAATTATAATTTCAGTGTTAGTAAAACCAGGTTTTCAAATTGACCTGTTTGATGCCAAAACACCCGCTTTAATAGAATTTAATTCCATATTTGATACTCTTATTTCTTATGTACCTAAAAGCTTTTCAGACTTATTCTCAGCCAATATCTATCAGATTGCACCAGTTTTTTTAATCGCAATGTTTGTCGGAATAGCTATATATTATGCTGTTAAAAGAGGAGAAACATTTTTGAATTTAAGTAAATCTATCGAAGAAATTTTAGATTATATAAATCTATATTTGATTGAAATCTTCTCTTTCTCAACATTTTTTATTGGTTATGGTCTTGCAAACACAATAAAACAAACAACAAATTTTATTTTTATAATTAAACCATTGATTGTAATGTTATTTTCACTGTTATTTCAGGTTTATTTAATACCATTTTTGTTAATATATTTCTGGTTGAAAAAAAATCCTGCAAATTATTTTAAAAGTGTTTTGGGAGCTCAATTTTCTGGTTTTGCTACAGGATCAGTTGTCTCAAACTATCAGAATATTTTGTTGCATACCGAAAAAAATCTTGGAATAAATAGAACTATTTCTTCTGTCTATACATCTTTGGGCTTAATATTCAATATTGATGGTATTGCCATTACATCAATAATAGGTTTTTTCTATATTTTACAGATTCAACAGGTTTCTCTATCTTTTTTTGAAATTCTCCCTTTATTTCTAGGAATGATTCTTTTATTTTTTGTGAAGGATGGATTTCCTTACCCTGAGCTTCCAGCCATAGTTCTTTTCCTTTCAATATCTGAGACACTACCTTTAGATATGAGAGCTCTTTTTGCTACTGGATTATTTATTTTTGCAAGAATTTCATCTTTTATAACATCTTCATCAATAATTTTTATCAACTATTTGATATCTGAAAAATATTTACATGCTGCATTTATACAGGATTATAAAGATCAGATATAAATATAAGGCCAATTAAGATATAAGACTAATTAACAAAGACAAAAGAACTTTAAAAATATTTAAAAATATTGAATAATCAATTTTATAAATATATTGCCTTTTTTATTAATATTAACAATGGAGATAACTATTAATGAGTTTTTTAACTTTAATATTAATAGCTTTAAGTTTATCAATGGATGCTTTTGCAGTAGCAGTAGCATCTGGTACAACAATAAAAACATTAAAAATATCAACAGCATTTAGATACACAATGCGTGTTGCACTTTTTTTTGGATTCTTTCAGGCATTGATGCCGACAATAGGTTGGTTCGCTGGTAAAGGGATAATAAAATATATTGAAAAATGGGATCATTTTATAATTTTTGGAATTCTCTTTATCGTAGGTGCCAAAATGATTTATGAATCTATTTTCTTAAAAGATGAAGTAAAAGAAAACAAGATATTTTCTTTCTATGAATTATTTATACTTGCCATAGCAACTTCTCTTGATGCTTTAGCAATAGGAATAAGTCTTTCACTTCTTAATGTGTCAATTTTTTTCTCTGCTATTGTTATTGGCATAGTAACATTTATTGTTTCAGCAATAGGAGTTAGAATAGGAAAAACTTTAGGGCATTTATTTGAGAACAAACTCACAATATTTGGTGGTTTAATATTGATAGGAATAGGCATAAAAATATTAATAAATCATATAAAATAACTTAGCTAATGTTTTACTTGACTTTTTTACCATCTAACCTATTTTGAGTCTTGATTTATAAATAAACTATTATAATTTACAAGGATCTTCCATGAAAAAAAAGACAAATACCATAATATTTTATATTATTGCTGTAGTCGTAATACTTGGTTTTGGTGTCTTTGGAGTTATATATTTTACTCCAAATGCTGGTGTCCCATCAAATGCCCTTGTTGTAGTCAATGGACAACCAATATATTGGACAAGAGAACTTGGTTTTAGCTATAATCAAATAATTGAATATTGGAAACAAAGAATACCAGATTTAAATGAACAATATCAGCAACTTATTTTTAATAGTTTTATACAGCAGGTTGTTGAAGATAAAATAATAGAACAGGCTGCAATTGATTATAATATTAAAGTGTCCAATATCAGAGTAAATCAGAAGATAAAAGATAGTGGCATGTTTTATGATGAAAAAGGAGAATTTGCATTTGGAAAGTTATCAAAAGATCAGCAGATCTATTATTTTAATAAATTTAAAAATGATCTTTCTAGAGAAGTACTTGAGAATGATCTTTCATTTGGCTCAGTATTTATAACAGATTTTGAACTTAACAAATATTTTCATATAACTCATGATTTATATAAATTTGAATATTTTTATATTCCAATAAGTCAAGTTTCAGATGAAGAACTTGAAAAATATTATTCCAGTGTCAAATCTAACTATGAAGTAATGCAAGCAGCTCATATTTTAGTTAAAGATTTAGAAACAGCTCAAAAAATAGCTATTGAATTAAAACAAAATCCAGAAAAGTTTATAGAATATGTATTAAAATATAGTACTGATGAAGGTTCTAAAACAACTGGTGGAGACCTTGGTATATTTGATAGAAAGACCATGGTTAAAGAATTTTCTGATGCTGCATTCAGTCTTAAAAAAGCAGGTGAAATTTCAGATCCAGTTAAGTCTGAGTATGGTTATCATATTATTAAATGTATTAAACCTCCATATATACCAGCATTATCTGACCCCAAGACAAAAGAAAAAGTACTTCAGGATTATACAGAGATCAATGAACCAGTTTTAATTGATAAGGCTAAGGCAACAGCTCAAAAAGTTTATGAATATTATTTAAAAAATGATATTAAATCTATAGAAAAAGAATATGGTTTTAAGCTACTTAAAACAGGAGAATTTGCTTATAGACAAACAATTATTGATGAGAATAATATCAGCATCTCTGAATTTTCTGGTGCAGATGATGTTTATAATGAACTTGTAACTTTGAATGTTGGTGCAATCTCAAAACCTATTAAGTTAGAAAAAGGGTTTGTAGTATTAAAGGTTCTGGAAAAAACAAAAGGAAGTAAAGAGCTATTTGAACAAAAACATTCTGATATCATAAGAGATGTAATCGGTTTATTTAAATATATTTTATCAAATGACCTAAAAGTTTTTTTACAAAATAAAGCTAAAGTAATATATCCTAAAAATAGCCCTGTTAATGCAAAACAGTAACTTTGAGGATAATCTAAGATTTTTCAAAGATTTACTGCCTTATGGCATTTTTTATGAATTAATTAGAAATAAAAATTCTTTTTTCAAAATAGAAATAAAAGAATCAGAAAACTATTTTGAAATAAAAGTAAAAGATGATCTTCATATTAAAATAGATAAAGAGGTGAAGTATTTACCCCCCAATAGTAAAATAATCGTCTTCACCTCTTTTTTAAGCTTTTGTATTTATCAAAAAAATATTACTCAAGAACAAGAATTATTTATTATTCTTCTAGAAGATTTATATTATCTTGGTAGTATTTTCTTATCATTTAATCTTAAAGAAATCATTCAATATAAAGATAAAATTTTCTTCATAAAATCAGATTATGATATAGATTTCTTAATTAATTTTCTAAATAAAAATTTATCACTTTTAAGTAATCCTATTATCAACATAAAGATAGATAGATATGATGAAATTATAAGTGAAAATCATAAAATTTTAATTTATAATTTTGCATCAAAGTTAAATGAATTTTTGATAGATTACAATACTCATTTGATTATGCTTCCAAAACAGATAATTAATACTATTGAAAATATTAAATATATAAAAAAAACTGTTGATATCATTCAAAATAAAGATAATATAACTTTAGTTGTCAGTGCGGGACCTTCACTAAATGATCAGCTTGAAAAAATCAAAAAATTAAAAGATTTTTGTTTAATAATTGTAGTTGATACCGCATTAAGATTTTTATTGAAAAATGGAATTGAACCTGATTTAATAATAGCTCTTGACCCACAGGTTTTAAATTTCCTTGATTTTCTAGGTATAAACAATTTAAAAAATTCTATTTTAGCCATTGAAATTTCATCTACATATAAAATTACAGAAAAATTTAAAGATTATGAAAATACCATTTTTTTTACTGGACTTTTGCCTTCTTCTGAAAAAAAAGAACTTTTTTTACCTGTAAATAATCTTTCAGACTTTATCTGTAAAACTTATTCATTATATCAAATTCCAGTTTATGGAAATGTCGGTCTTGCTGCAATATCTTTTGCTACAAAAATATCAAATAATATTATTCTTGCAGGGTTTGATAGCTCCTTTAATTCTTTAGTCTATCACTGCAAAGAAACCTTAGATATAAATTATCATTTAAATAGACAGAATTATTTAAATCCCGCTTTATCTAAATTGAATTTAGAAGCTCTTGCTATAAGTTATAAAAATAATAAAAGAAATTCAATCTTACTTGAAAAAAATAAAAATATTTTTAATAAAAATTTTCCAGATAATAATTTTATATATATCGAAAATATCTCAAAAATTAATAAGGATTCAATTCAAGTCTTAATTAATAATAATCAATATAATTTTGATCTTCTTAAAAAAAATAAAAAACAAAACTTGATAAATTATTTGAAGACAAAAAAAGTTGAAAACATCTATTACAATAAAGATGAAAATAGATATGAAATAGATAAATTTAAAAATTTGTTTAAAAAATCTATAGATGATTCGTTTAAGTTTTTTGAAATAGCAAGAGAAAAATCTAAAAATAAAATAGAAAATTCCTTAAAAAGATTATTTCAAAATTATTTATAATATTCATAATAATTAAATTATAAAATAGCGGACATATAAAGTCCGCTATTTTTTTAATAACTAGATAAAACAGAAAAAAATAATTCGAAATTAATCTAATATTAATTTAGAGTAAATAAATCTTATCTCTTTTTTTCCATCAATTTTTTAACGATAAAATCAGCAACATCAATGCCATGTGTTCCTCTTCCAAATCCAGCATCCATACCACATTCAACTGCTATATCATTTGTTACCTGTGTTCCACCAGAAATAAGAAGAACTTTATCTCTTATCCCTTTTTCTCTACATACCTGATCAAGCTTTTTCATATTAAACTTATGAACATCTCCATGAGTAATGATTGTTGAAGCTAATATAGCTTTCGCACCTACCTCGATCGCAGCATCTACAAGTTTTTCAACAGGAACTGAAGTTCCAAGATAATAACATTTAAATCCCCATTTTTCTATACCACCATGTTTAATATCCAATATCTCCTGAAGACCAACAGAATGTTCATCTTCACCAAGTGTTGCGCCAACAACTTTTAAGTCATTTTCTTTTACAAATTTTTCTATTACCTCATCTGAAAGATGCTGGACCTTTTCGG
>DAOOKC010000084.1:0-7268 GCA_035385485.1 Exilispira sp. | reverse complement strand
TTTCTTGAGCTATTCTTTCGAACTCTGCTCTATTTATACCAAGATTTATTCCCTGAAATGATCTATTTATAGTAATATTTTGACTATTTTGCTGTGCAATTAAATTTATGCATAGAATAAAAAAAATAGTCATTAAAAATAAAATTTTAAAAATCTTTTTTTTCATAGTAAAACTTCTATTTTTATTTCTATTTTAATTTTTATAAATTAAAGATATTTTTCTTTTTCTTTATAATATGCAAAATATGAAGCAACTATTGAAAAAGCAGAAGCCACATTTATTGAATTTTTAATACCAAATTGTGGTATTTCCAAAGTTAATTCTGCTTTTTCTAATAGCTCATCGCTGATACCAAACTCTTCATTTCCTAAAACTAAAGCCAATTTACCATTTAATTTTGTTTCCCATAATATTTTTGAATCTTTATTTTTTTCTATTAAAACCAATTTATATTTCTCATTATCAATTATATCTAATAAATTATCCTTATTATTTATAAAAACCAGTTCAATTAATTTTTCGGCATTCATAGATGTTCTATAAATTTTTTCTAATGGAAGTTTAGCAGAAATCCCATATAAAATTACCTTATCAAAACCAAAAGCTTCCGCACTTCTTATTATAGATCCCGCATTAAAAGGAGATCTAATATTATCCAGAATAACTGCTAAACTGTTATTATCTTTTCTTTTTTCTTTATTATATTGTCCACCAAATTTGGTATAATTTATATAATCTGATTCTGCTTCAGATATTCCAATTTTAGTTATAATAATATACCTTAATTCTAAAAGGCTATGTTTTAAGTTCAGTATATCATTATTTTGAATCTGCTTAAATATTTCAATATTTAAATCACCGAATTTTTTATATATATTGAGATATTCGATTAACTTTTGAAGTTCATCTTTTAAGCTATTTATATTTTTATTTTCTATATTTTCTTTTTGTTCTATCTTTAATTTTAATAGAATATTATCTATAAGAAAAAAGATTTTTTTGGCTTGATTTTTCTTACTTAGTTTTTCAAAATTATCCAGGTTTGCCATTTAAATATATGCCATTATTATTTGTATTTCTTTCATTACTCTATATTGATATATCTTTTAACAAAATTGCTAAAACTAATATTTATTTCTTGAGTAAAAAATCTTTCTTTTTCCTCATAAGTATTAAGTAATTTAACAATATTCGCTTGATTTTCTTTAAGCTCTGTTTTTATATTTAATTTACCACTAACAGTTTGAGTTTTATTCCCATTATCTTTTCTAATATCAATTTCATTTTCCAAAATATTAATATTATTATTTAAAAGAATTTTTTTTATTTTTTCAGCTAATATTGAAATTATTTCATTATTTAAAAATTCTTCTAAAATTTTTGATCTAGAATTATCAAATATTTTTATTTCAAAAGGTATAATTAAAAACTGCTTAACATTGGCATTATTTCTCCAGGATTTAATTGATTCTGTTTCTATAATCTTTTCAAACCTAAATCCATCGGGTAAAAACTGATTATATGACTTACAAAAATTTTCTTTATCAATAATATCATTATATGATTCAAATAATAGTAAATCTTCGAATGATTCCATTCCAATAGAAGATGGAAAAGGAAAGAAAACTTTTGGCATCGGATTAAAACCTTGAGAATATTCAAAGTCAATTCCAGAAATTTTAAGTATTCTTATAAATGTTCGATAAAAATCCAGATGTCCAACATATCTATATTGATTAAATTTAGAAAATTTTAGTAAATAACTTTTTTTCTTATCTGTTCTAATTAAACTATCATACTTAAAATCTTTACCAACATTTTGTAATGCATTAAATATTTCTTCTTCATTATATTTTTTAGATACTATATTTTTTACATCATCCTTGCAAATATCACATCCATTACATTTTCCATCTAAGCAACTTGTTGTTAATTCTTCTTTATCATATTTAAATTTTTCATTTTTAATATAATTCGAATATACATTACCCTCAAATATAGAAGTTAAATCAAATTTCTCTTCTGTACATAATGGCTTTTTTATATATAAATTCATATTTTGATAGAATTCTTTATTTCTTTTTTCATCCCATGCATCAAAAGATATATTGACATTATAAGCATTTGCTAAAATAAAAGAAGCGTCAAAAGAACCATTTGCATAAAAATATTCAAGAAATGAAGAAAATGGATCATGATATTTTACAGAAATATTTGAATTTCTGAAAGCATTTTTTATTTTATGTACTTTTGAAATAAATAAATCTAAAGACAACTGGGTCTCAAAAGAAAAAGGTGAAAAAGGTTTAGGTATAAGTAAAGCAATACTTACATTAACATTTAGTTTGGGAAAACTATGTTTAACTCTTTTAAGTAAATTAATAATTTCATCTTCCTCATCAAAAACATCTGGAAAACCAATTATAAAATATAATTTAACTAATTTCCATCCTTTGGTATATAGACTTCCAACTATTTCAAAAAATTTATCTTCATCAAATTCCTTATTTATCTTATTTCTAATCTTTTCGCAACCTGCTTCTACTGCAAAAGTTAAGCCAGCTTTTCTGACAGAACTCAAGGAATCAAAAAGATCAAGATCAAAAGAAGCAACACGCAGAGAAGGAACAGATATCGAAATATTTTTATCTTTGAAATATTTCTCCATCGATCTAATAAGTTCTTTCACATTTGAATAATCAGAAATAGATAAACTTGTTAGATTACATTCTTCATAACCTGTTAGAAATAATGATTTTGCAGCAAAAATTGCGACTTCGATAGGATCCTTTTCCCTATATGGACGATAGACAAAGGAAGCCTGACAGAATCTACATCCATTTAAACATCCTCTTGAAACTTCAACCGATAGTCTATCCTGAATTGGCTGAACTAAAGGAAGTATATTTACAAGTGGATAATCTACTTTATTTAAATCTTTAACTATCCTTTTTTTTACATTAATTTCTTTGAAATCTGGAAATTTAACTTCATCTTTTAAAAATTCAAAAAATTTTAGATCGAAGTCATTAATATTAGCAATATTTTCGTTTTTTATTTCTTTTTTTTCATTATCAGCTGAATAATCTTTATTTTTTATCTCATTCGTTTCTTTATTAGACAAATAATCTTCATCTTTTATTTCTTTCTTTTCTATGTCAAATAAATAGTCTTCATTTTTTATTTCTTTATTTTCTTTATTTTCTTTATCAAATGAATAATCATTATTTTGACCAGGATATTTATTTTTAAAATCATTATAATGATTTAAAATAATCTGATTAAATGAAAATACTCCTTCTATTTCAGTTAATTTTTTTATTCTTTCTTCTCTTGATAATCTTTTTTCTTTATTTTTCTTATCTAAATTTACAATTTCTTTTATGGCTTCTTCACCTTCTCCTAGAAAAAATAGATCTACAAAAGGAGATAATGGTAAAGGATTAAAGTTAGAAACCCCTCCAACTATTATAATAGGATCTTCTTCATCTCTTTGAAAAGATAAAGGTGAAATTTTAGCAAGTTTAAAAAGAAAAAGAATATTAGAATATGTTAATTCTGTTTGAAGTGTAAAAGCCCAAAGATCAAAATTTTTTATGGGTGTCCAGCTTTCCAATGAAAGAAGTGGAATATCCTGTTCAATCAATAATCTATTTAAATCGTCATCTGGCAAAAAAACTCTTTCACAGATAGCATTTTTTATATCATTGATAAAATAATAAAAATATTTTATTGTAAGATTGGACATCCCTATTTCGTACATATCAGGATAAGTTAATGCTACATAATAATAATTTTTGCCATCTAAAGTTGAATGATCATTTTGAAAAATTTTATTATTGATATTTTCTGAAAGTTTTTCTTCTAATTCAATTGGTCGATATTTATGAATTGAATATGGTTCTACCCCGATATAGCGAGCTGGTTTAAATACTTTTTGCAAAATATTTTCGAATTTATCTTTATATGTATTATTTTTATAATATTTTTGATTTAAAAATTTACTGTCTATTTTATTTATCATTATGATACCGAATATCTTTTCATTGAAATATTTAATACAATCATATATGCAAAGATTGAAGTCATTAAACTTGAGCCTCCATATGAGATAAAAGGAAGAGGTACTCCAGTTATAGGCATTAAACCAATAGTCATTCCAATATTTAAAATAGTTTGATTGAAAAAATACCCAAATATACCTGATAAAACCATTTTATAATAATAGGAAGAAGTAACTTTTATCAAATTAAGTATTTTATAGTAGATAATTCCCCACATTACCAATATTGCAAAAGACAATAAAAATCCACCTTCTTCACCAATTATAGAAAAAATGAAATCTGTACTTCTTTCTGGTAAAAATCCAAATTGACTCTGAGTCCCCTTAAAAATACCTTTGCCAAATAATCCACCCGCTCCAATCGCTATCTTACTTTGTATTATATTGTAACCAGATCCAAGTCTATCCAGTTCAGGATTAATAAAGACTAAAAGCCTTTTTTTCTGATAATCTGCTAAAATTTTATCTGCTATCATACTAAGTATTAGAGAAATCCCAATGCCAATAAAAACAATTGAAATTCTCATTAACATTCTTGAATCAAAATTTAGTGAAATAATCAAAATTATTATTCCAGTTATAATTAAAAGAAGACTAATAATTAAGAAATATTTATTAGAAAAGATTATGTTTTTTATAAAAACAGAAGTATCAACAATCTTAATATATACTCTAAGAAGAGGTAATGAAAAAATAAATATACCCATTACTATCATTAATATGAGCATCTCTGTATTTAAATCTGCAAAGTAACTAATAGTTATAAATATTAGTAAAAATATAAAAGCCGAGCCAAAATCAGGTTGCTTAAGGATTAATAATACTGGAATGATTGTTATTAATAATGCTATAAAAAAGAATTTTATTGATCTTCTATACTTATCATCATTTTGATATAAAGATATTATTTTTGATATAAATAAAATATAGAAAATCTTCATAAATTCAGATGGTTGAATGCCTACAGGACCAAATCTAATCCAGCTTTTTGAACTTCTTACCCTTGTTCCAATAATTAAGGTTAATATTAAAAGAAAAATACCAAATAAATATATAAATTCAGAAATATCATTAATTTTTTTCAAATCTATTAATAATAGGAATATCCCAAAAACTAATCCTAAGGTTCCATAAATGATCTGATTTAAAAATCTATTTTTCAAACTATTAATATTCTTAGTACCAGAATAAATAAATAAAACTGAAATTACTAAAAATATTATTAAAATTAATAAAAGAGTCCAATCAATGTAAGATATTCTAATTTTTCTATCACTCATATATAATTTCTTTTTTAAAATATTTTTTTATTATTTAATTTCTTTTATATTTTGACTATTTTTTTTCTTCAACTTTTTGAATATTCTTTTTTTTCTATTTTTTATTTTTTTAATATTATTAATTTGCTATTTTTTTAAATTTTTTATCTTTGTTTTTTTAACAACTTCTATTCAATTTCTTTTTATCTTTGAATATTAAGTTTTCATAATTTATATTTTGATTATCCTTTAAATACTAACCCTACAGTATTTTTATACTTACTATTCCTGGCACTAAATCGTTATCTATTTATTTTACATTTATTTTATAACCTTTATTTTTATAATTTACACTATTATTCATCATCAGTTGGTGAAAGACCTTTTGCTATTAACTTTAAATATTTCTTATACCAGGCTTTTTGAATATCAATCCTTGCTTGCTCTAAAGATTTATTCCCAAAATACATATCGAAAAGAATTGATGCAATAGGAGCAGCGACCGAAGCTCCATAACCCGAATTCTCAACCATTACGGTTATAACAAGTTCCGGATCCTCATATGGTCCAAAAGCAGTAAACCATGAATGAGGTAGACCCATATTTTGAGCCGTTCCAGTCTTACCAGCTATTTCTACTTCTGCTGTTGTGCCACCATATCTTGCTGTTCCTTCCTCAACAACTTTCTTCATAGCTTTTTTTACATATTTCCAGACCCAATCTGCGATATTAGCCTTTGCGTAGATTTTTGGTTCTATTTTATGAATAACTTTATTTGAATTTAAATCAATTATCTCATTGACAACATGTGGAAGATAACTATATCCTTCGTTTGCAATCATCATAGTGGCTAAATTCATCTGTAGAGGGGTTACAAGCAAAAATCCCTGCCCTATCGAGATATTTAAAGTGTCTCCGTCAAACCATGGTTCATTGTATTTGTTTATTTTCCATTGTGAAGATGGTATAAAGCCATTGGATTCTCCTGGTAAATCTATACCACTTGCTTTACCAAAACCTAAAATTCTTGCATATTGGTTAATTGTGTTTATAGATGTTTTTAGAGCTGTGTTATAAAAAAATATATTACATGATTCTTTAATGGCATTTTCTAGATCTAAAAGTCCATGTCTTCCAAGACATTTAAATTCTCTATCCCCAAGTTGAAAAATATGATTACATACAAATTTTGTATTAGTATCAATTGCCTTAGAATCAAGTGCAATAATTGACATAAAAATCTTAAATGTAGATGCAGGTGGATATTCAGCACTTATAGGTCTGAATAGAAAAGGATTATCAGGATTATTGTTTATCTGATTAAATTGCTCTGAAGTCATTCCAGTAATAAATAAATTTGGATCTATTGATGGTGAAGATGCTAATACAAGGATTTCTCCAGTTTTAGCATTTGAAACAATGACACTCCCTCTATATCCTTCAAGTAGTTTAAAAGCTGCTTCTTGAAGCCTTGAATCAATAGATAGTTTAAGTGAAAACCCATTTTCTGGTTCATAAACAATACTTGAATCTATAATCTGTCCCAATGCATTTGTTTTTAATGCTTTTTTCCCTTTTTTACCTTTTAAGTATTCATCATAATATTTTTCAAGACCAAGTTTACCTATTAAATCATTTCTATCATATCCTTTTTTTGATAGATAAATAAGTTCGTTTTGATTTATTGAACCTAAATATCCTAAAAGATGAAACATAGATTGATTAAAAGGATAATAACGATAATAACTATCTTCCCATCTTATGTCGGGATATTCATCTGAATTTTCAAGCAACTTAGCCAGAATTTTTTCATCTGTTATTTGATTTAATAGTATTTTATCTCCAAATGTAGTTTTTCCATACTTTTCTTTTATTGAATTAAGATCAAAATTAATTATTTTTTGTAATAAAGTTAATTGCTGCTCTATTTCTGAAAAATCTTTTC
>DAOOKC010000083.1:0-7343 GCA_035385485.1 Exilispira sp. | reverse complement strand
ACCCGTTGCCCTATTTTTATCAATAAAGGAAAGTGTTTTAATAAATCCATCTTCTCCATAATCAAGGCTATGATTGTTGGCGATTGTGTAATGTGTAAAACCAATTTTATTTATAGAATTCAAAAAAACAGGCTCCACCGAAAAGTGGTAAGGTTTAACAGAGTTTGGTTTATCTGTTATAGTTGTTTCAAGATTAAAAAAACTTGCATCTGAATTTAAGTAATTTTTAACAAAATAAAAAGCATCAAGTATACCTTTTTCTCCCTTTGAATCTATTATAGAGCGTATCATATAATGAGGTATTGCATCTCCAGCAAATGTTAGAACAAGATTAAAGTCACTACCATTAAAATCATCAAAAGAAAAAAGAAATAATATTAAAAATATAACTGAAAGTAGTAAACAAAATAATATCTTTTTATTTTCTTTTTTTTGAAAAATAATTTTTCTTATATTTAACGAACTGTTTTTGCTGCTGCGCATATTATTGTTATTGCGTTTAATAATCTATAAAAAATAGCTACATTTTCACATTCAAACTCTATTTTTCTGGGGGAAACTAACTTAACTTCTGGTAAAATAGAAGCGAGTTTTGCCCTTACTGTATCGGTAAACTCCATTTCAATAAATAAAGGATAGACTTTACCATCTGCTTTAGCTTTAGGCTTAACAATCTTTTTATTTTTGCCAAGGTTTTGCCCTTTTAGATAAAGCTCATCAAGTAGCTCTTTTTCTGGTCTCATCAATCCACAAAATCTTGAAATCGCTTCTTTTGAAATGCAATAATCTATTTCAGGAAATCCAGGCGATCCAGTTACAGCCTGTTTATCTCCATATATAAATGAAAGTGGGACATTCAACTCAAACGCAAAATATGAGTTTATCCTTGCTTCATCAAGATACTCACCATTCATCTTAACGCTATAAATAGAACTTGAAGAATAAGAATGGTCAATCATCCCTTCCTGCCCAATAGGGCTATGATACCCGAAAAGGACAAGGTCTGTAAAACTTTCATCTAAACCTTCGACCATATAGAAAACTCTTGGCCAGCCTCTTATAAGTTTTACTTTTTCAAGATATTCCCATATTATGGATTCACCATAAGCATGAGAGTCAGATATTACAATCTCTGCATCTGGATTTTTTGAAAATATTCCATCTATAAAAGCTTTTAATTGTTTTGTTGCAATATTGTTCCATCTTGGATCCCCTTCTGTTTCTTTCCAGAAGGCAACTCCGCCTATTCCTTCATAATCAAAAGAAATATAAACTTTCATTAAAAACCTCCAGAACCTTATTTTTTATGTTTTTATATTTTTATATTTTTATTCTTTTATCCTTTTATTCTTTTATTATTTTATTATTTTATTATTTTATTATCTTATTATTTTTTATTGCTTTTATTCTTCTTTTCTTTTATTCTTTTATCCTTTTTATTCTTTTTATTCTTTTTATTGTTGTATTATTTTATTCTTTTCTTTCTTTTATTCTTTTATTTATTCTTTCTTTGTTCCTATTTGATCATTATTACTTATTAAATTATTATTAATTTATTTTGTTATTTTTTAGTTTTTTTCATTATTATTTCAATAAATCCCAACTTTTCCCGAAGGATGAATTGACCTGTAAAGGGATATTCCAATTTTTTTCATTACTCATAACAGATTCCAATGCCATTTTTATCTTCTTTGTAACAGGTTCTACTAAATCTTCTCTTACTTCAAATATCAACTCGTCATGAACCTGAAGTAAAAGTCTTACCTTTTCTCTTTTTTCTTCACCATATGTAGAATTCAAAACATTAACAACATCAATCATCCCTTTTTTCATTATTTCAGCAGCTGTTCCCTGGATTTGTGTATTTAGTGCTGCTCTTTTTGCCGCATCTTTATCTGTTTTGTTTGCTGATTTTAATTGAGGAATATATCTTTTTCTGCCAAAATAGGTATCTGCATAACCTCTTTCTTCACATATATTCATATAACTGTTTATATATTCTTTAATACTCGAAAAATTATTGAAGTAACTTGTTATAAAAGACTGAGCCTCTGCCTGTGATATACCAAGTTGTTGTTTCAAACCAAATGCAGAAAGTCCATAAATAACCCCAAAATTGATTGTTTTCGCTATTTTTCTTTCATTTGGAGTAACTTCATTCAAACTTTTCTTAAAAAGAATTGATGCAGTATTTGAATGAATGTCAAAACCTTCTGAAAATGCCTTTTTCAAGTTTTCATCCTGAGAAAAATATGCTAAAACCCTTAATTCTATCTGCGAATAATCAAAAGAAAGAAGAAGATAGCCTTCAGTTGAAATAAATCCTCTTCGAATATTTATACCCATCTCTGTAAATGCCGGGATGTTCTGTAAATTTGGTTCAACACTTGAAAGCCTACCAGTTGATACAAAAGCCTGTTTATAGTTAGTATGGATTCTCCCATCTTTTTTTATATAATTTAATGTTGGTAAAATATAGGTTCCCCTTAGTTTATCGAGTTTTCTATATTCGACAAGCTTTTGAGCTATGGGATAACCCATAGACGCCAGTGTATCTAAAACCTGTTCATCTGTCGAAAGACCTGTTTTTGTCTTTTTAATAGGTGGTATTTTTAAGTCTTCGAAAAGGACTTCTGCAAGTTGTTTGGGAGAATTTATTAAGAAGTTTTTACCTGCAAGTTCAAATATTTCCCCTTTAAGTTTATAAAGTCTTTCAGATACCTCTTTATCGATAGATTCAAAATATGATTTATCTACTAAAATACCATCGAGTTCCATCTCTGCAAGAATTGGAATAAGAGGAATTTCAATATCATAAAAAAGCCTTGAGAAATTGTTCTCTTCTATTTTAGGTTTATAAAAATTAAAAAGCCTTAAAGTAATGTCTGCATCCTCGCAGGAATAGTTTTTAACATCTTCAATAGGGTAATCATTTAGTGTCTTTTTCTTATCTTTCACGACATCTTCATAATGGATTGTAAGGTATCTAAGATGCTTTTTTGCAAGATCATCCATCGAAAGCTTTTCACCTTCAATGCCACATAGCATCGCAGCTATAATGGTGTCAAAGTAAATTGGCTCAAGTTTAACTCCATATTTTCTTAAAACCTTATAGTCATATTTCAAATTATGACCAATAAATTTTTTTCTACCTACAAGATGGTTTTTAAGTTTTGTTAAAAAGAGCTGACGAAAGATTTCATCTCTAATATCAACATAATAAGCAATTTTTTCTTCACATGAAAAAGAGACTCCTAAAATATCAAGATTATCCTGATCTATACCTGTGGTTTCAGTATCTATGCAGATTATTTCAAATTTATCTAAATATCGAAAAAGTTTTTCAAGTTTATCTTTATCATCAACAAGAAAATAGTTTGAACTATCTATAGAAGTATATTCATAAGGTCCTTCAAAAATTTCTCCGCTGAAAGTCTCATATAACTGCTTTAGTTCATAATTTTTCAAAAGTTCAAGTCCATTTTGATTCTTTATTTTTGGTAAAACCCATTCTTCAGGGTTTAATTTTTGAGAAAGCTCAATTGTTTGTTTTGAATTTTTCAAGTCAACAAGTGTTTTTGAAAGTTTTAAAGATTCTATCCCATCTTTAATCTTTTTTCTAACAGACTCCGAATTAATAGTATGTATATATTTTAATAATTGTTCACAATTTCCATATTTTTGAATAAGCTGCAAGGCTGTTTTCTCTCCTATCCCTTTAACTCCTGGAACATTATCAGAGCTATCTCCCATTAAAGAAAGAAGATCAACCATTTGATTTGGTTTTATACCCCATTCTTCTTCAACCTGCTTTTCATCGTAGATTATATCTCCTTCGCCCGACTTTTTCATAGAAACTACAACGACACCTGGTTCAACAAGTTGGAGCAAATCTTTATCCTGTGAAAATATTTTTACTTCAAAACCTTTTTTTAAGGCAGCCATAGTAGAAGCAGCAATAAAATCATCTGCCTCATAGCCTTCCTCACTCAATATTTTATAGCCAAGTTCTACAAGTAAATTTTTTAAAATTGGTGTCTGTCTATTTATTTCTTCGGGAGATTTATCTCTATTTGCTTTATATTGCTCATAAATATTGTTTCTAAAAGTTGGACCTTTTTCATCAAAGCATATTACCATATGAGATGGATTATAATTTTTTTCGATAGAAATAAGCTTTGTAATAAACATATGAAGTATTGTTACATCTTCATTTTTACTTGTTATTAAAGGTCTTTTCCCGACAGAAAAATAAAATTTATAGATAAAAGAATGGGCATCAACAATGACTAATTTACTCATTGTTGCCTCCGAAAGGTTATTTATAGTAGAAAAATAAAAAGAAAATTAAAAAATCTATTAAAAATTAAACTAAAGACCAAGTGAGTTTCGATAACTATCTCTTTCTTCACAAAGTTTTTCTATAAAGTCGTCTACCAAATATACTGTTTGCTTTTGAGTATCACGATTTTTTACAGTTATTGAATTACTCTGCATCTCTTTATCACCCATGACAAGTGCATAAGGTATTCTTTCGGCATGAGCTCTGAAGATTTTTTTACCTACCGTATCATTTTGATTATCAATCTTTACAAAAAAACCTTTCGCTTTTAACTTATTAGCAATCTGTTTCGCATATTCTACATGTCTATCTGCTACTGGGATTAGCATGACATTTATAGGAGAAATCCATGTTGGAAATTTGCCAGCATAATGTTCTATCAATATTCCAAAAAATCTTTCAAGAGAACCCAAAAGTGCTCTATGAATCATAAAAGGTCTTTTTTCTGTTCCATCTGAATCTTTATAATACATATCAAATCTTTCTGGAAGATTAAAGTCAAATTGAATTGTTGAAAGTTGCCATTCACGATTTAAAGCATCTTTTATCTTAAGATCAATTTTTGGTCCATAAAAAGCACCACCGCCTTCATCTACTTCAAATTCAAGTTTTTCATTATCTATCGCCTTTTTCAAAGAAGTGGTAGCTTTTTCCCATTGCTGCTCTGTTCCTATACTTTTAGCGGGCTTTGTAGATAAGTATGCCTTAATTTCGTTGAAACCAAATGCTCGTAAAATAGAAAGAGAAAATTTTAATACCTCAAGAATTTCAGATTCCATTTGCTGCTGGGTACAGATTATATGAGCATCATCCTGAGTAAAACCTCTGACTCTTAAAAGTCCATGTAAAACACCTGACATTTCATATCTATAAACTGTTCCAAGTTCAGCCCATCTTAAAGGTAAATCTCTATAAGAATGTTCATTTGATTTATAAACCATTATATGAAATGGACAATTCATAGGCTTTATATAATAATCATCCTCATCTATTTTCATAGAGCTATACATATTTTCTTTATAAAAAGAAAGATGCCCTGATGTTTCCCATAGCCATGATTTACCAATATGAGGAGTATATAAAAAGTCATAACCATTTTCCAGATGTCTTTTTTTCCAGAAATTTTCTACAAGATATCTCATCCTTGCACCATTTGGATGCCAATAAACAAGTCCAGCTCCAGCTTCTTCATGAACAGAAAAAAGATCAAGTTCTTTTCCTATCTTTCTATGATCCCTTTTGATTGCTTCTTCTCTCCATTTAATAAAATCATCCAGTTCTTGTTTAGTATCAAAATAAAGGCCATATACTCTTTGAAGCATCTTGTTTTTTTCATCCCCTCTCCAATAAGCTCCAGAGACCCTATCCAGTTTAAATCCATCTATATTTATCTCAGAAGTTGCATTAACATGAGGTCCTATACAAAGATCCACCCAATCAGCTGTCTGGTATATTGAAACTTCATTTTCCCCTTTTTCAGCAAGTTCATTAATAAGCTCGACTTTATATATTTCACCTTTTTTGGAAAAAAATTCTTTTGCTTCTTCTACATTCATCTTCTTTTGAATAAATTTAAGATCTTTTTTGATTAATTCTTTCATTATATTTTCAATTTTTTCAAGATCATCCTCTGAAATTGTTGTGCCTAAATCAAAATCATAATAAAATCCATTTTCTATGGCTGGACCAATGGCAAGTTTTGCATCTTTGTATATACTTTGGACAGCCATAGCTAAAATATGAGAAAGAGAATGTCTTTTCTTTTCGATAATAGATTGATTTTCGATGGAATGATTTAACTTAGCCATAATAAAACCCCTTAAATACCATATACCTTATTTTTATTATCTTTTCTATTTAGTTATTATTTGTAGCAATTTTTAAAAAATAAACAATTAAAAATTAATATTATAAGTCAAATTAAGTTGAGGTAAATAACTGAGTTAAATTAATATAGAATCAATAAAGCTTTTAATAAATAGATTTTTTACAAATAAAAAATATTTTACTTTTATTTCTCATATCTTAAGGAATCTGAAAAAGGTCTATCCATGGCTTAAAAAATGTAAAAAATGTAAAGAAAAAACAGGATAAAACAAAGATAAAGATGATAAAAATTTTAACAGTTTTACTAAAATCTACTTTTTTTATGTTTTTTTCTATATTTATGCCTATAAGTCCGGCAACTATAAGTACGAAAAATGCCCATAAAATTTCATATAAATCAGAATGGATTTTCCCATAAAGAGCTGGAATTATATACCAGATCAAGACTATTAGCCAGGGGATGATACTGGTAATCAACAAAGAGGCAAAAACTGAAAATTCTATCTTTTTCATTTTTGATTTCTTTTTTAATTTTTTTTTTTTAATATAAAAAGTTTTATAAATTCCTTTTTACCAGGCATTCAGAACATCTTCTGCAAAACCTAAAATGTCTTTAAATTCAATAACTTTACCATCATCAAGTTTAACCTTACCACTAAAATATCCGAAAACTTGATGTTGAATTGATTTAATGACAACAAAATCAGAATTTGAATTTCTATCAAAAATAGGTTCAAAATCTATATCCAATCTTCCTTCATCATCTACTATCTTCCATTTTTTTAAGTAATCTTTTTGATCATATTTAAATTCTACAAGATTTAGTTTATTGATAATTCCATCATAAAATATGGCATTTTCACTTGCAGAAGTCCTATCTGAAAAACCATAACCAAGATTCCATCCAAATCTTTTTCCATCAACATAAGAAGAAAGACTACTCCAGAACCACCTGTTTTTGTAAGTCCATAAGCCTCTTCCCCAATCTAAAACAGCCATATCAGATTTTTCATCAAAATCATATATTCTATCGCCTATTTTAATATATCCTTTGACAATCATGCAATTTACTTTTTGATTATAATAAAATGCATTTCTATTTTCTTTCCATGATGTCGCAATGCAGATAGTATCATCCTTTTTAGGTTGAATAAAGGTTAACTCTCCTTCTAAT
>DAOOKC010000082.1:0-7360 GCA_035385485.1 Exilispira sp. | reverse complement strand
AAAATATAGAAGAAAGTTTAAATAAGGCATTACAGAACTTGATGAATATATATAATTTAGAAAAAGTCAAAACAATGTTAGTTGAGAAAAGATTAATTGATGGAACTATGGATATAAAAAGTGAGGAGGATGCCCTTAAAATACTTGATATTGCAGTTTCAAAAAAGGTGATAACAGGTTATTTATTAGTAGATTCAGACTTCTATCTTTCAAAAAAAGCCACATTTGTTTTGAATAAAATAGCAGATTATAAAAACCTTGGTATAATAGAGATGACTTTGAAACAATTACTTATCTCATATAATCTTATATCACAGGGCTTAAATCCACAACTTGTGAATTCTTTTTTTGTTCAACCACAGCTTGATGTTAAACAACTTACAAAAGGAGGAAAAGAAAATCAGGATTTTTTTGCACTTTTAATGACCTGTCTTGGTTTTGGAATGATTCTATATATGACAACCCTTTTATATGGTCAATCTATTGGCAGATCTATATTGACTGAAAAAACTTCAAAAACAGTAGAAGTACTTCTTTCTTCAGCAAAACCAATAGAATTTTTGTATGGTAAGATTCTGGGGCAGGCATTTGCTGCTCTTTTACAATATACGATCTGGGCTCTAATGGGAATAATATTTTTTAAATACTTAGGCCCAATATTTCATTTAAATATTCCTTTCACTATAAAAACAGAGTACTTTCTCTATCTTATATTGTATTTTATACTTGGATTTTTCCTTTATTCTGCAGGTTTTGCTATCATCGGTTCTGCATCTGATGATGAGCAAAATCTTGGTCAACTTTCCTGGCCTTTAATAATATTTCTTATGATACCAATTGTTATGATTTCTCCAATAGTAATGAACTCAGAATCTTCTTTTGTAAAATTTATGTCTTTATTCCCGATGACATCGCCTATTGTAATGTTTATTAGAATAGTTGTTGCAACACCTTCTTTTATAGAAATAGCTATTTCTATTGTCTTACTGGTTATTACTATAGTATTTTTTATATTGATTGCTTCTAAAGTTTTTCCTATTGGTCTTCTTATGAGCGGAAGGAAATTTACATTTAAGGATATAAAAACCTGGTTAAAATTGAAATAAAGCTTGATTTTAATTACTTCTTTACAAATTGAATTATTGTGTTAATAAAGATTTGAACTTAATCGATATGGCCCATTCGTCTAACGGTTAGGACGCAGCCCTCTCAAGGCTGTAATAGCGGTTCGATTCCGCTATGGGCTAATTTTATCTTTTTATTTTTTTTTAATCATTTTTTGTCTTTAATTTTTAAAATTAATCATTCTGGTAAAATTCTATTCTATTCTTTCCTTTATTTTTAGCTTTATACATTGCTTTATCTGCTTTATTAATGACATCTTCTAATATTATCCCGTCCTGTGGAAAAAAGCTTAATCCAATACTCACAGTTATCTTAACATTATTTTCAATAAAAACAGTATCTTCTATGTTTGCTCTTATTCTTTCAGCAACTATGAATGCATTATCTACTGAAGTGTCGGGAAGGCAAACGGTAAATTCCTCACCACCATATCTTCCCACAATATCTATTGTTCTCAACGAATTTTTTATTGTCTGAGCAAGTTTTGAAAGAACAATATCCCCCTTTTGATGGCCATATGTATCATTTATTTTTTTAAAATTATCAATATCTATCATCATAAAAGCTACCATTATTGATTGTTTATTTAAACTTATAATCTGATTACATTTCTTAAAGAAATTTTCTCTTGTTAAGACTCTTGTTAAATAATCATGCATATATAGCTTTTCTAGTTGCATCCTTTCAAAAAGTTCAGAAAGATAAAGGCTGGCAAATTGAAGAGTTGAATAATTTATAGTTCGATTCTTAGGTATTTTTGAATCAAAATATATATAACCTTGTAAAAGAAAAGGTTGTAATTGCCTTTTGTCATATCTTTCCCAAGATATTATTCTTGGAATAGCATTTACAAAATATATAGGCAAATAAAGAATTTCATATATGTCGCTATTTTTTATCTTTTTAAATATTGGTTCTTTTGGGTATACAATATCATCAGAAATTAAGCTAAAGGAAGGTTCTGATTCAAAATAAAGTATAGGTTCTTTTATGATTATTTCTTTTAACTTCATTTCCTTGTTCTCAAAAATATAAAGCATTGCCCTATCGAAGTTCAACTTTTCTGAAAATTCTATTAATAGGTTTTTGTAATAATCCTTATCATATTCATTTTTAGGAAGTTTTATGAAATTAATAGAAGAAAAATTAGAATATTTTAAGTTATCTTTGGTTTTTTCTTTAAAATTATTCATCCTTTTAACAATATTTATTATTTCATCAAAATCATTTTTTAATTGAGGAAAGAAAAGATAATCAGAATTTATGAATTCGAAAAAAGGTTCAAAATATTCTTTAAAAATTATTAGATACAATTTAAATTTTTCTATATTTTTTGTGTTTTTCAAAAGCTTTAAATAGGTTAGAAAAATATAACTTTTAAAAAAAATTCCGCTTGAAGTCCAAGGATCTATATCATGTAGTTTGAAATATTTTTCAATATATCTTATTAAAACTTTATCAGAATATCTCTTATTCGTTTTTATTCTATAATATAATACTAAATCAATGTTACATACTTTTAAGTCTTTACCAAATTTTTCTACTATTCCTTTTATCAAATTTAAAAATTCATCTTCATCAAAAAAGGTTAATCCATAAATACCAATCAAAGTAGCAAAAAATTCAGTATTTATAATTTTATCTTTATCATTACTGTAAGATAAAAAGATTTTTTTTATTTTTTCACTTAATTCACTTTTTCTTTTTAATTCTTTTTTTTCATTTAAAGTATAGGATTTTATTGAATCTTCACTGTTTATTAAAAAATTGTTTTCTTTATTTATTTTATCACATTTATTTTCTAATAAAAATGATAAAATTGGTTCGATTATATTGTAAAGATATTTTAATTCAGACTTTTCATCCTCTTTTTCTATTTTTTCTTTTATTTTTGCAAGATTTTCATAAAAAATTTGAAGATACTCTTTTTTTTCAAAAAGATAAAATATAAAAGTAAGTATTGTATAAAGATGCAAAAATCTTCTGATCGTAAATAAAGAATAGTTTTCAAATCTTTGAAAGATTTCATTCTTATATTTTGATACAATTTTAAATATTTCTTGAAAATTACCTTCTTCAAGTAAATAAAGAAAAATATTGCAAAATGAAAGAATTAAATAAGTTTTTTCAGCAAGATATGGTGCAAGTTTAAGCATTTTCATGCTTCTTGAAATTCTTAATTTTTTATCCATTTCAAGAAGATTTAAATTATTATAATTGATAAAAATTAATGTTTTATCTTGAAGTTGTTTTGCATAAAAAGATGCACTGATCATAAAATTTCTTGCTTTTTCAAATTCCTTATTTCGATAATTCACAACTCCAAGATTATTATAAGCATAAAAAATATATTTTATATCCTTTAGTTCAAGAGCTTTTTTAAGAAAATAATTTAAGTAAGAGTTCGCCTTTTTATAACTGGCTCTATAAATTATTGAATTCACCATCCTATGTAATATTGGCAAATAAAAAGTACTATCAAATTTATTTTGTTTATTAAGAATTTTAATAGCACTTTTTGCAGCTTCGACAGAGTTTTTATGATCATATCTGGAATAATAATCTTCTGATTTTGCATAAAAAAAAATTTTTTTTAATTCTTCAGGCAATTTATAAAAGTTTTCTTGAATAAAAGTAATATCTTTTTCAATCTTTTCAGTATTATGAATGGAAATGTAGTATAATATTTTTTCTATTACAAATCTATAATGAAAATCATAATTTGATGATGCTTTTTCAAGTTCATTAATACAAATTTCAAGTTTTTTATTATAATTTAAATATTTTAATTTATAATAAAAAAGCTTAAATATAAGTTTTGAATAATTATCTTCAATAAAATCTATATTTTTGCCATAATTAAATTGGTTTTGCATGTAATGAAAGAATAGCTGTTTAATCTTTATCTTGTCAGAAATTAGAGGTAGAAGTAATTTATAATCTATAAGATATGCTGCTTTTGAAAATTCTTTTAATTCACATAGATACTTAAAGCATAGAAATGTCTCATTCAAATTTATTTCATCGATGTATTTTAAATATATTTTAGAGATTTTATCTATAATTTCCTTTCTATCAAACTTAGTTTTAATTAAATGCTGGAAAATCACACGCATTGTAGAGATTAAATTAGAATTAAGTTTATTATTTTCATCTATAAATAGCAATTTGTCTTTTATAAATTTATTTATGATTTTAAATAATCTATCCTGGAATATTTCTTTTAAGAATCCTATATCTGTTGGTTTTTCGAAAAATAAAAAATATAAAAAGAACTCTTTATTTTTTTCATTTTCAAGTATGGAAGAAATTAAAATATTTATTTCATTTTGAATGGATTTTTTAATTAAATCTTTTTTAAGTAATATTTTAGATTTTTCAATTTTAAAAATATTAAAAGGATTTGTAATAATGAGTGAAATCAATAGATCTAATTCTAAAGATTTGATAAATTCAATATCCTGATTTTCTAGATATAAAAGTTTGCTATATGAATTAATAATCTTATCTTTTAAGAAAGCATGAAGTTCTAATTCAATTAAAAAGTCAATTATTTTAATATTGCAATCTAAATTTATAGCATTTTTATAATCAAAAATAATAAAATTAATTGGAAAATGAAGGTTGTTTATTTGAAGTAATTGATTAACTAATTTTATACTTTCAGCATCTGCAACATTTAAGTTATTAATCTGTATAATTAGTGGCTTATCCATTGAAAGCAAATAAAAAGATTCCAATATCGAATGTTTTATTGTGTTTATATCATTTGATAGTAAATTAGTTTTTAGATGTAAAAATTGAATTTCATTGTTATACTTATCTTTTATTTTGTCAAATGTATCATAAATTAAAGAATATTTATCGGGACTAGCACTTATACTAAGAAAATTAAAAATTCCTTTTTTACTTATGATAGAAAGAAAATCTTCACAATAACCACTATAAGATGAAGGAAAGTTTATAAAATTATATAAATAAGGTTTTTTATAAGAAGGATAATTAAATTTATCACTAAATATTTCTAATTTTTTATTAAAAATATATTCTACCAGAAAAAAGAGGTAATTTATCGTTGAATCATTGTTTTCAAAATAAGAAAATATAATATTAAAATCAATTTTATTAGATTCTGCTTTTTCTAGATTTTTTTCAGTTTTTTTATCAATATTATTTTCTATATTGTTTTTAATTAAAAAATTATCAATTTCTTTATTAAATTTGATATTCTCTAAATTTAAAGTAAAAATAGGTAATAAATAGGGCAATTCATTATTATCAACAAGAACAATAGAGTTATGATAACTGAATTTACTTTCTTCTGAATCACCAATCCATCTATTAATCTTAATTATTTTATTAAAAATTTCATCTTTCTTTTCATAATTTTTTTTAAGAAATTCATCCAATAAAATTTTTTCATCAAAAGGATATAGAAGAAAAAAAGCTGGAGAATCAATGGCAACATCATCGATATTAGTTAAATAAAAGAAATCCAATAAAGATATAATAGATGGATTAAAACTTCTTTTTTGTTCAATTATAAACTGAATAAATGAATTAAAATTATTTATTAAAATATTATTTTTAATTTGAAATAAAAGATAATATAATTGATTATTTTTATTATCTTTAACAAGATATAAAGAAAAAGAATTAAAATCTTTTTTCTTTTCTAAAATTACAAATCTTTTGTTGATAAGCTTCATTAGTAATAATTAAAACATCTTTTTATTAAAAAGCAAATAAAAACTATTGACATTTTTTATCATTATTTTACTTTTTTTGCGATGCAGCAGTGGTGGAACTGGCAGACACACTAGCTTGAGGGGCTAGCGGGTGCAAACCTGTGCGAGTTCAACTCTCGCCTGCTGCAAGCAAAAGCATCCCTGAAAATGGGATGCTTTTTTTATTGTATAAAATTTGTTATATAAGATTAAAAAACATTAAGATTCCAATTAATATAAGTAAATTTCCACTTATTATTTTAAATAATCCCGCTTTTTTAGACAGAATCTTAAATTTGTCCATGGAAAATGCAAAGATCAATCCTATTACTATAAACAAAATCATTAATGTAATACAATAGATAATTAAAAGTAGAAAACCTTTTAAAGCCGTTGTTTTTACAGCAGCAGTAAAAAGTATAGTACCTAAAAATGGTGAAACACATGGAGTCCAGCCAAAAGATAGGGAAAATCCAAGTAAGAATGCTGAAAGGAAATTTCCATTTTTAAATTTCAAGTTTTGTAAAGGTTTGAATTCTTTAGATAAAAATGAGATTTTATCCTGGAGTAAAATGAAAATTCCAAATAAAAATATAATAATACTTGCTATTTTTTGTAAAATAATTCTGTTTTGCTTTAATAAATTACTTAAGCTTATTATTATAGATCCTAAGAGGATAAAGACTATGGAAAAACCCAAAATAAAGAGGATTGTTCCTATTATAGTGTTTTTTATTAACTTTTTTCTTCTTTCTTTATCATCTTCCAAAAGGCTATAATCCTGGATATTAAATCCTGTAATTACAGAAAAATATACTGGTAAGATAGGTAAAATACAGGGAGAAAGTAAGGAAAAAATTGCTGCTAAAATAGCTGTAAATATTGATGATAGGGGCATATATACTCCTTAGAGATTGCTTTTGATTTGTTACTTTTTATTTGTTATTTTTGTTTTGCTTGAAATTCTTCAAATGTTTGATTTTTATAACTTTCAGTATAAAGATATTTTAAGATATTTATGAATAAATCAGGTGGTAAAAACCCTGGTACAGCAGTTAAAGGTTTTCCGTTTTTATCCAGAAAGACCACAGTTGGTAAACCTGTTATTTGATATGATTGAGCAAGAGTTATTCCTGTAATATTTTTATCTATTTTTGAAAGAACCTGTTTTGATTCACTGTTTATTTTTAATGATACAAAATTTTTGTTTAATATTTCAATAACATCTTTGTTTGTAAAAGTCGATTCTTCCATCTTTTTACAATATGGGCACCAATCTGCATAGAAAAATAGCATGAAAAATTTATCATTTGAAGGACTTATATTAATGGTTTTATCATATTCTTCCCAGATTATTTTATCATTATTAAAATTATCATTATTTTGAATATTATTGTACTCATTATTGTTATTTATAACATCATTTGAATAAGCATCACCTTTATTCTTGTTTTTTGAACAGGAAGATAATAAAAATATTGTAAATAAAATGAAAATCATCGTCAAAA
>DAOOKC010000081.1:0-7500 GCA_035385485.1 Exilispira sp. | reverse complement strand
TTATTTCTACTTTTCTATGAGCAAGGCTACATCCTTCATATTTTGGGACCAAATAGACTTTGTTGTTATGCTTTATTTCATAAGCCTTATTTACAACTCGAATAGATCTTTTTGTAAAAGCATTCTCAATAGTTTTTCGATCTTTTTTAAATTTTAAGAAAAAGGTTAATTTTTTTGAAATGTTAAAAACTTTCTTTCAATCTTTGATTTTCCCTGTGGTTGGTATAATATTAAGTTTATTAACCTTAGTGTAAAGTTTCATTTTTTGCTACGCAAAATTAAAATAATTTGTTGCAAATATACAGGATAATGCTAAATTAGTTTGGCAAATAAAAAATAATATTTAAAATATAAATTATATTCTGGAGGATTTAAATGAATATCATTGAAAAAATTACAGAAGAATATACCAATAAACCAATACCAGCCTTTAGAATAGGAGATACAATCAGAGTTCATTATAAAGTTGTTGAAGGTGGTAAGGAAAGGATTCAACCTTATGAAGGGATTGTTATTTCCAAGAAAGGAAATGGTATTTCAAAAAATGTAACAGTAAGAAAAATCTCATATGGGGTTGGTGTAGAAAGAATTTTTCCAGTATATTCTCCTCGTATAGATAAAATCGAAATAATCAAAAAAGGTAAAGTAAGAAGAGCAAAATTATATTACTTAAGAGAAAGAACTGGAAAATCTGCAAAAGTTAAAGAAAAATAGATATATTTTGCCATTTATATTGCCATTTTCATTAAAAATGTTCAATAATTTTATGTAGATTTTATCCAATTTTCATAGAGAGAATAAAAAAAAGATGAAATTAAACTCATCTTTAGAAGCATCTTTTATAAAGACAGATGATTCTAATAAAATTAGAAATTTGTCTCTTGAAATTGGAAAAATTTATAAGGCAAATATACTATATTCAAAAGGGAATTTTCTATATTTTTCAATAAATAATTTTATTTTTAAAACACCCTTTATTCAAACTTCTTCAAAATATTTACTATTAAAAGTAATTGAAAATAAAGAAGTATATAAATTTGAATTAATAAAAGAAAATATCTTTTTTGAAAATTCTACAAGTGAATTTATAAATCTTTTTAATTTACTTAGAAAAAAATATTCAGATAATTTTGTTGATAATATATTAAAAAATTCATTTATCGATTTGACAAAAAACACATCAGACGACTTTCAGTCTATTATTATAAATTCAAATTATATATACGAAGAATCAAAATATCATTTAATTATAAAAATCAAAGACAATAACTATTTGCACATCGAAATTTCAGAGTTTGAACCTCTTTGTTATTCATTTACACTAAATTTTGAAATTGATGGAAGAAAACTTGTTCTCGTAAAAGGTTATTATAATAAAAAAGAAAATAAGGTCAATTGTAATTTTATAACTAACTCCTCAGATTTTTTTAAGCAATCCTTAAAAGCTCAATCTGAACTTTCCGATATAAATAATAAATATATATGGTTATGTAAACAAAGATTTGAGGAAAATATTTCTTTATAGAGATTATAAAAATCATTTGAAATAAATATTAAAATAAGTTTATAAATAAGAGTTTACAATTTGATTTTTTATAAAATACTGATTAAATTAGATTAAGGTAGTATAAAAAATTAAAATGAATAATTATAAAAATGATATCAATATTAACAAAAAAAAGCAAAATATAGGTAAAAAAAGGGCTGTAGCATTAAGATATAAAAAAGAAGAAAATGCACCTAAATTGATAGCTAAAGGAAGTGGAAAAGATTCAGATACAATTGTAAGGACTGCAAAAGATAATGATATTCCAATAATTACTGATCCTGATCTTACTTATAATTTATATCGTTTAAATATTAATGAAGAAATACCAGTTGAGCTATTTGAAATTATTGCTTCTATATATTCTTTTGTTATGCGAAAAAAGGAAGTAAAAAATGAAAAAGAAAATTAAAATCGAAGATATCAAAATAGGGATGCAATTTACAAGTCCCGTATATTTTGGAACTCAGGTTGTAATACCAGCTTTTACTCCCGTTAAGATTTCTGATCTTGAAAGATTAAAAAGATGGAGAGTCTCGGAAGTAGAAGTTGATGATGAGGAAGTTGTAAAAGATATTCCTTCTGCAAGGCCGTCTCAGACGGTTGAAGCTTCAGTATCTCAAGAAGAAGAAAAGAAAGAGAAACCAGATAAGAGAAAAGAATTGGCTGAAAGACTTAAAAAATATGCTGCGGATGTAAAAAAGGTGGACACTCAAATATCAAATTTACCAAAATCTTCAGATGCAGCTTCTCTTGCAATTATAACTCAATATACAAAAATTTTATCATTAATAAAAAATATATTGCAAGATATCAAAATTGGACAGATTGCCTCAAAAAATGAAATATATGACATTATTGGAGAAATAATAGATTTAGCAACAAATAAAAAGACAGAGATACTATCTATTCTGAGTCATTTTGAAGATCCTGCTTATGATTATTTAGTAGTTCATTCAGCGAATGTTTGTATTTATTCTACTTTAATAGGTTATTATATGAACCTTAACCAATATAAACTAAATCAATTAGCAATAGCATCACTACTTCATGATGTGGGAATGATGAAAGTTCCTGAAAATATTATAAATAAAAAGGAGAAATTAACACCAACAGAATTCATAGAGATTCAAAAACATACTATTGAAGGATACAAAATTTTAAGTCAAAAACAGAATTTTACAGATGAAATATGTCAGGTGGCTTTACAACATCATGAAAGATTCAATGGTTCGGGATATCCTGCAAAAAGACATGGTGATCAGATTACGCAGTTTAGTAAAATCGTTGCAGTAGCAGATTCTTATGATGCAATGACTGAACCTCATACCTATAAAGAAAAGTTTCATGGACATAGAGCCATAAAAGATGTCCTTCAGGCTTCTAAAAATCTTTATGATCCCGAAGTTTCAAAAACATTTTTATCTATTATGAGTATCTATCCTATAGGTTCTCTTGTGCAATTTAATGATGGTTCTATTGGCATAGTGATTCAGGCGAACCCAAATCTACCTTTAAGACCGACAGTTAAAATAATTGTTGATGAATTTGGAGATAGGGTTCCTGACAGAAAAATAATTGATCTTGAAAAAAATCCCAACCTTTTTATTACTTCAATAATTAATCCAAAAGAGTTAAATTTTCAGATAGAAGAATATCTATAAATTTTAATATCTTTATTTTTAAAATTTTTTTTCACTTTAATTTATCTTAGTTTCCTATATAAAAACAAAGGGTAGATCGTGCATAAAATATATGAAATTTTTTCAAAAATTTATAATGAAAAAATAGAAATTGCAAATTTTATAAATAATAAAGAGAAAAATATTATATTTTCTAAAATTTCTACATCTGCTTTTTTTAGTTTGCTTATTTATATTACAGAAAGAGTAGATCATTCTATGCTTATAGTTCTTCCAGAAGAAGAAATTGTAGATAAATTTTATTCGGTATTAAAAGATGAATTTAATAATTTAAATAAAAAAATTTCTATATTTCCAGCTTATAATCTTTTCTTTTATGAATTTAATCCAACAGAAAAGAAGGATTCATTTTATAGAATTGAAGCTGTAAATACATTAAGGTTTAAAAAAGGTATTGTTTTGACAACACCTTTGGCTTTAATGTATCCTACAATTTCAGCAGATCAACTTGTTCAAAAAAAGATTATTTTACATTTACATGATAAAAATGATCCAGAAAATATTGTTGAGTCTCTTATAAATTCAGGCTTTGAAAGGGTGGAACAACTATTTAATTTCGGAACTTTCACTTGGAAAGGTCAGGTTATAGATTGTTATTATTCACCATCAGAATTGCCCGTCAGATTAATTTTTAATGATGAGAATGAAATAGAAAAAATATCTTTAATAGAACCCGACTCGTTTAGATTACTCGATAATCTTAATCAGGTTGAAATACTTCCAATTAAAGAATTTTTTTTAGATAGCTCAACAAAAGATATTTTTATCGATAAATTTTATCAATTAAATGGGTTGGACATCGATGCAGGTTCTTATGTTAAAGATCTACAAAGTGAACAGCTTTATTCTATTTTATGGTCATTTTCAAGTCTTCAAAATAATAAATATTATCTATTTTCTCATTTAAATAATGAAAGTATTTTAGGTATATTTGATTATGAAAAGATTGAGCAAGAAATTTCAGATGAATACAAAAAAAGTGAAAATGCATTTAAAAATATTGAATTAACAGGATTAAGTTCTCCAAAACAGATATTCATGGATAAAGAAGAATATAGAAGAAATTTAAGATATTTTAAGCATTTTATCTGCTTTACTCAAAACTTAGAAAATAAAGTTAGGCTATCATATATAGCAGGCGAAGATAAATCATTAATAAAATTAAATATTTCTAAAGTAGAACCTTATCAAAATAAATTTGAAGAGTTCAGACTAATTTTTAATTCAAGAATATTAGAAGGTGCAAAATTATTTTTTGTAGTAAATCAAGAAGAGAAAAAAAGATTATCAATATTATTCAAAGAATTAAATGCTAAATATATCGAAGATAACTTAATAGAAGGTTTTTATATAGAAGATAAAAATGAATATTATTACAGCTGCGATGAACTTATAGAATATAAGATAAGAAGCAAGGCAGCAAAATCTTTTCAGGTAGAATTTGTCGAGTCTACCCTGGATATTAAACCAAATGATTATCTGGTTCATATAAATCATGGAATAGGTATATATGAAGGATTAAAAAGGATAAAGATATTAAATCAGGAAAAAGATTATCTTGAAATAAGGTATAAAAACAATGAAAAAATATATGTTCCAATTGAAAACATAGGTCTTGTTCAAAAATATATAGCATTTGGCAAAACAAAACCCGAGCTGGATAACATTTCTTCCAAAAGCTGGAGAAAGACCCTTTCCCGCACCAGACAGCAGATAATGGATTATGCAAATCAACTTCTGCTTTTATATCAAAAAAGAAAAGAACAGAAAGGAATTGCCTTTGCTCCATTTGCAGACCTTGAAAAAGCACTTTCGGATAGCTTTGAATATAAGGAAACATATGATCAGATGAGGGCTATTGATGATGTTTTGTTTGATATGCAGCAAAGCTATCCAATGGATAGGTTGATATGTGGTGATGTTGGGTTTGGTAAAACTGAGGTAGCAGTTAGAGCTGCATATAGAGCTGTATTAAATGGCTATCAAGTCGCACTAATATGTCCAACGACTATTTTGGCAGATCAGCATTTTGAAACTTTTAAAAAACGATTGGAGCCATTTGGGGTAAAAATAGGTCTTCTTTCTAGATTGGTGGATAATAAAACGCAAAAAAACTATTGCAAAAAGGTAGAAAATGGAGAAATAGATATATTGATTGGAACACATCGACTTTTGTCATCTGATGTTAAATTCAAAAGATTAGGACTTTTGATAATAGATGAAGAGCACAAATTTGGGGTTGAGCATAAAGATAAATTCATAAAATTAAAATCAGATATAGATGTATTATCACTTTCAGCAACACCCATACCAAGAACACTTCATATGGCACTTTCAAGAATTAGACCTCTTTCCATTATAAACACTGCTCCAGAACAAAGAGTTCCAGTAGAAGTTTTTGTTGAGCCATTCAATGATCTGGTAATAAAAAGAGCCATTGAAAAAGAGATAGAAAGAGGAGGGCAGGTTTTTTATGTTCACAATAGAGTAAAGACAATAATCAATATTGTTATGTATCTTAATAAAATTTTTCATGGAACCATTCCAATTGTTTATGCTCATGGACAGATGTCAGAGCATGAACTTGAAACAAATATTTCAAAGTTTATAAGAAAAGATGCCAAAATACTTGTTTCAACATCTATTATTGAATCGGGTATAGATATTCCTGATGTAAATACCATTATAATCGACAATGCTCACCTTTTTGGTCTATCAAACCTATATCAACTTAAAGGAAGAGTGGGAAGAAGAAGCAGGAAAGCTTATGCATATTTAATGTACCCTGAGGAAAATTTCTTAACAGAAATAGCAATTAAAAGACTTCAAGTCATTTCGGATTATGCAGAACTTGGTAGTGGTTATAAGGTCGCACTTAAAGATCTTGAACTTAGAGGAGCGGGCAATATTTTAGGTAAAGAACAATCGGGTTTTATAATGTCAGTTGGATATTATCTATATGAAAAACTTCTTGATGAGGCAATATCTAAGCTTGAAAAAAAAGATAAAAAAAAGAAAATAAAGGCTGAGATAGAGCTTCAACTTAAAACATCTATTCCCGATTTTTTAGGTTTTTCGAAACAGGAAAAGATAAATTTTTATGAACAACTTTTAGGTTGCGATAGCTATGATGATTTAATTCAGTTTAAAAATAGATATAAAAAAATTTTAGAAAGTGCTCCAATTGAGCTTACAAATCTTTTACTTATTACTGATATAAGAATTCTTGCTCAGAGAAAGGGTATAACTAGAATATTAGAATTTAAAGATAGCATATCAATTTTTTTCGAGGAAGCAAATATAAATATTGATAATTTTCTATATTTTGTTCAGAAAAATGAAGCATCATTTAATCAACAGATAAATGATAGGATAGATATTATTAAGGAATTTTCTATAGTTGAAGATAAGTATAAATATTTGATAGATTTTATTAATAAAGTCTTTCAAGATTCGAGTATCTGAAATGTTTTAATACTTGAATTATTATCAAGGTAATTATCAATAAATTCTCTTAATTTCTGAATTTGAAATGGTTTTTTTATAAAACCATTTGCTCCCATATCTTTACATCTTTCAATTACTGTATCTTCTACAAGTGCTGAAATAATAAAAATAGGCTTATTTTTAGTATATTGGTCTGTTCTTAATAATTTTAACACATCAAAACCATTCAAACCCTGCATCATTATATCTAAAAGAATAATATCAGGATTATTGTTTAATAATGAATATAAACCTTTTCTTCCGCTTGGACAGGTAAAGACCTTATACTTTGTTTCAAAAGCATATTTTAATAAATTTAATAGGTCTTCACTATCATCGATTATAAGAATACTTTTCATCTATCCTCCAGATTTTAATATTATTAATATTTATTAAATATCTCTATTTTATAGAAAAAATCTTTTTATCTTATTTTTATTAAAATAAAATAAAAATTAAAAAATTCAAATAAAAATTTTATATTTGAAATTTTTGTTATTTAGAATTAAAATGGTTATAAGATATTGGGGGATTTATGAAAATTGCAATCCATATAACCCATGAAGCCGTGCAGAAAATTGGAGGAATTGGATCTGTCATAAATGGAGTATGCACAGCAGATAATTATAAACAATTTTTTAATAGGACTCTATTATATGGACCCGCCTTTTCGACAAGTGCAGATGTCTTTTCAAAACTTGGAAGAGGAGGGCAGGTATTATATTCTAATCAGGATTCTTTTGATAAAGATTCATATCATACTAT
>DAOOKC010000080.1:0-7633 GCA_035385485.1 Exilispira sp. | reverse complement strand
GCATCTGGTCCTTCAACTATTATCTCACCCATATGAGAAACATCAAACATACCCGCATTTTTCCTAACTGCCATATGTTCTGCAATTATTCCAGCTTCAAATTGAACTGGAAGTTCCCAACCACCGAAATCGACAAATTTAGCTCCAGGATATTTACTATAAGATTCATATAAAGGAGTTCTTTTTAATTTTTGATTTGTATCCATTTTTTCTCCTTTTAGTATTCTTATATTTTTTAGTATTCTTAATTATTAACACTCTGTTTTTTCTGTTTTTTAGAGAATATCCCTAAATATCTTAATAAATATTTAAAAAATATCAGTTTTTAATTTAACTAATATAATTATCAATTTTCAGTTACTGATAATTGATATTCAAAATAACTTAACTTTAGCTTAATCTATTATACCTTTGTAAAGAGGATATTGTTTACAAAGTTTATTGACCTCAGAAATAACATAATTTTTTGCATCTTCACTTTTCTCTGTTAATACCTTATTTATTAAGGAAGCAATTATTTCCATTTCTTTTTTACCCATACCTCTAGTCGTAAGCTGTGGTGTTCCCAATCTAATACCCGATGCAACTGTTGGAGGATTTGGATCAAAAGGGATAGTGTTTTTATTGCAGGTAATATGAGCTTCATCAAGCATTGTTTCTGCTTCTTTCCCAGTAACACCTTTTGATGTAACATCAACAAGCATTAGATGATTATCTGTGCCATTTGAAACTATTCTAAATCCTTCTTTCTTCAAAGCTTCTGATAAAGCCTGTGCATTTTCGAGAATCTTTTTTTGATATTCTTTAAATTCATCTGAAAGAGCTTCCTTAAAAGCGACAGCTTTAGCAGCAATTACATGCATTAAAGGTCCTCCCTGAATACCAGGGAAAATAGTTTTATTTACCAACTTGCTTAATTCTGGATCATTAGTTAGAATCATACCGCCTCTAGGACCTCTTAAAGTCTTATGAGTAGTTGTAGTTACAAAATGGGCATATTCGCATGGATTTGGGTGTAAACCAGCAGCAACCAGCCCGGCGATATGAGCCATATCTACCAGAAGATAAGCGCCAACACTATCTGCTATCTCTCTTAGTCTTTTAAAATTAAGAATCCTTGGGTATGCTGAAGCTCCAGCAACAAGCATTTTGGGTTTAACTTCTTTAACCTGTAAAGCAAGTTGATCATAATCAATCTGTTCAGTAACCTTATCAACACCATAATGAACAACATTGAAAAATATTCCGGAGAAATTTACCGGTGAACCATGAGTAAGATGACCACCATGAGAAAGATCCATACCCATTATTGTATCACCAGGTTTTAATACAGAAAAATATACCCCCATATTTGCCTGGCTTCCAGAATGTGGTTGAACATTTGCAAATTTTACATTAAAAAGTTGTTTCGCTCTTGAACGAGCAAGATCTTCTGCTTCGTCTATATATTCACAACCACCATAATATCTTCTGCCAGGGTAACCTTCAGCATATTTATTTGTTAAAACAGAACCCTGAGCCTCAAGTACAGCTTTTGAAACTGCATTTTCAGAAGCTATCAACTCAAGTTTTTCTTCCTGCCTTCTCAATTCTTTATGGATAACTTCATAAATCTCTGGATCTACTTCCTTTAAACTTCTTCCTAAAAAATTCATATTGCCCCTTTTTTTTATGTTATTAATGCTATAACTTATGTCAAGTAAAATTAGAAAAAATTTAAAAAAAATAAAAAATAAAGCTTTGATTTTTATTAAATTCTGTTTTAGTTCAATAATAAATCTTACTTTATTTAATAATTTTTATAAAGCCTATTAAATAAATTTACTATTAATCAAATTTTTTAAATATTTTGATATCTTTATTAATTATAATTTTAATTAATTTATTCTATAAAAATTTTTTATTTTAAAAAATATTTTAAGCTATCTTTCATTAAATTTTATTTATACTAAAACTTTGTTTTTTGGACATATGAATAAACTCTTTTATAGATATTTAAATCAGCAGAAGATGAGTTTAAATCAGCTTTTAATAGTTTCAATAAATCTGGTAAATAATTAGAATTTAAGATATCTTTTCTTTTGTCTTCTTCGATGTCTGGTAAATAAGCAATTTTCATATGATTTTCAATTAAAAATGTCACTTTTTCAGTTAGATTGGGATAAAATGGCAAGTATTTTGAAATATCTTTTAAATACCTTTTTGCAATATTTGCTGATAATTTTGCATGATTTGGATACTTTGGATGGTATGATTTTGCATTATGATTGATTGATTCAACCTTACCTATATCATGAAGAATTGCAGCCAATTTCAATGCAATATCACTTGAATCAATTTCCATTGCTGTTAGGATCAGATGATCATATAATGTCCCTTCTGGATGAAACTCTTTAGTCTGATAATGAATTTTACATTTTTCTAATAAAGGAAAGAACCAGAGGAAAAAATCTGTTTTAGAAAGTTCTTCTATTAATATTTTTGATTCAATTGATTGTAAAACAAAAAAAAGCATACTTATTCTTAATTGAAGAAAATTACTTTTTTGTTTTATATTCTCTAATAATTTTTCAAAATATATAGATGGTAAATTTAAATTTTTAGTTTCTTTTTCAATGCCATAATTACTTTCGTTATAATAATTATTTTTGATTAGCCTGTTATATCTAAAATCTTTTTGATCTATATTAAAAAATCTTTTAATAAATTCAAAATATCTTGAATTAACCTTTTTATATATTGTTAAAGACTTTTTTGAATTTTCAGCAGTTTTATTATTAAAAAATAAAAAACAATTTTCTAAATTTTTAAAAGTTCCAGAATATGGATCATAAAATAAAGGTATAATCAATGAATTCAAAGTTATTTTATCAAAATAATCTACAATTTTTCTAAGATTTTTTTTATCTATCTTTTCATCAAGTTTTATTAGAAAAAATAACTCATCTTTAAATTTAAATGTAAAAGAAAAAGGATATAGTTCAATATTATTAACTTCATCAAAGTATTTATATATAGAAGAAATTTCTATATCAGATACAATAAAATAATTATTTGGTATTTTATTATCCAAAATAGAAATAGCTGTCTCACTTATACAATATAAATTATATGGTTTTATTAAATCACTCAATTCTTTTAAAAACATTTTTACTTCTTTGATATGATTAAACCACATTATAATTCCTTTTTTATTATAATTCCTTAATTTTTTTTACATTTATAAACATAAATTCACTATATTCCATTTGCAATATTTAAGAATTAGAATATTAGAAAACCATGGTAAACGGAATAAATAATTTCGGTTATTGTGGAAAAGACTGTTCTCTATGTTCTAATTTCATCAATTCTTCATGCATGGGATGTAAATCTATATTAATAAATAAAACTGACAATAATAATTATTCTGAATGTGAAAATTGCAAAATAAAATTTTGTGCTGAAAAAAATGGTATTTCTTTTTGTTTTTTATGTTTGAAATTCCCATGCCAATATTTTAGTTACCTAACGCATGAAGAAATATCTAAAATTTATGAATATAAGAAAATTTTATCTGAACAATATAATACTGTTAACTAAACTTTTTTATTTATATTATTAATTATTCTGAGTAAGATTTTAATATGTTATTCCATTGATATTCTTCAAGAAAATTAATAAACTTGCTAATTTTTTAAGGTCTTAATAACAAAGTTTATCTTAATTTTTTATTAAATCCTTTATATTTCATAATTTAATTTTCATAATTTATTCTTTATTTATTAACTTTCCACCTGTGAACTTATAATTAAATTAAGGAATTAAATAAAGTTTCTAAATATAATCAAAAACATTTTTTGTTCTAAGTTTTTCTTCAAAAATTGTAAAAATCCACTTTTTCATTATCAAGATCTACAATCAAGTAAGTCGCTTCGTCAGAAAGATACCCTGAAGCTGTCCCTGGATTTGCTATTATTGTATTGTTTATCTTTTTTATTAACTTTTTATGAGTATGACCATAAAATATAAAGTCATAGTCTTGGCTTTTTGCAAGTTGCTCTACAAAATCTGGTTTATGGATAGCCAATATATTTTTATTATCTATTTTTTCTGAAAAATATTCTGTGTATAACTTTATCCCAAATCTATCGCAAACTTTACCCAATAGATCTAAATCTCCATCATTATTTCCTTTTATTAAAATAATATTTATCTTTTCTATCTTATTTTTAATACCATCAAAAAGTTGATTGATAAAAAATGGAGATACAAAATCTCCAAGATGCATTATCATATCAGGATTTTTTTCTATAATTTCCTTTTGGATTGAAGGTATTTTACTAAGTCTATCATGAGTATCTGAAAAGATCATTAATTTCATAAATACTTCTCCTTACAATTGATTTATTTTGTTTATTTTTATAAATTAAGATTTTTTAATTGTCATATTTCTTCTAAAATATATTTTCTATTTCCAATTCCTAAATCTTCACAATATTCCAAAAATTTTAAATAATCAATCGAAGGATAAAGAAGATGAAATTTATCTTCATTCTTCTTCTCTTCAATCATCTGGTTCTCAAAATTAAAATATAAGCTTTCCTTTTTTATAAGATCTAAAGAAGCCATATCTATTGCGACAGGATCATAACTTGCCAGGATTCCGATATTAGATGTAATATTATATCTTGAATAATCCATACAATCACAATCTGGAGTCATATCTATTAAAAAATTAAAGTATAATTTAGGTTTTGTAAAATCATCTAATATAGCCTTTATTACATCCCCCATCTTCTCAAGAAAAATATTTTTAGATTCATTCCATAAAACTTTTAAAGCTTTTGATGGACAAATAGTTATACAATCAGCACAACCTATACATTTACTTAAATCAAAATTTGCTTTTTTATCTATTATTTTTATAGCACCTGATGGACAATATTTTGTGCATAAACCACAACCAATACATTTTTCGATATTGACCTGTGGTTTAACATCCCCATGCATCTGCTGTTTAGTTGACCTTGTTGCAAGCCCCATTGCTATATTCTTTAATGCACCACCAAAACCAGCAAGCATATGCCCTTTTACATGTGAGACCACAACCATCCCGTCAGAAAAAGCGACATCACCTGCATATTTTATATATTTAAAATACTTCGAAAATGATGTTTCAACTTTCACAAAGTTGTTAGACCTTATCCCATCTGAAATAATTATTGGACAACCAACAGAATCATAACCAAAACCATTATATACTGCACAATTTAAATAATCTACTGCATTTGACCTTTGTCCCACATATAATGTAGTTGTGTCTGTAAGAAAAGGATTTGCCCCTTTTCTTTTTAAATTCTCAACTATCCTTCTTATAAATAAAGGTCTAATATATGTTGTATTACCTGCTTCACCCATATGAAGTTTTATGGCCACTATATTATTTTTATTGTTTTTATCCTTAAAATTAAAGGAAGTTAATTCAAATATTTTATCGATGTATTTTAATATTGAATCATCAACCTTCTTAAAATTAATAAAATAGACAATATTTGAATTATTATCCATACAAACACCTACCATTATTTAAATTCTATATTTGAAATATTACATCGTAAATTTATATCATATTTTGAATTTTAAAAGTTTTATTAATACAAAATTTATTGTTCTTTAATTGTTTTTATATTTTATTTTTATTAAATTAATTGCAAAATTAAATGTATAAAAAAAAAGTTAATTTTTCTTAAATTGTTTTTATAATTTTAATTTTTCTTAATTATTTTTACACTTTTTTTTATTTTTAATACTAAAAACTATTTTTCATCCTTTTTAGTTTACTTTTTTAATCTAACCTTTTATTTAATGAATTTAATAATTGGTTCTTATATATTTTTATAATTCATACCTTGTTATGATTTGTGTTTAATTTTAAATTATTATAAAAAATATAAAATTTTATTCTTGACAAAACAAATTTAATGATTTTATTAAGTTTTAAGTTTATAGGGAAAAAGTAGAAATTAATGATAAGATTCATAGCCTTTGATATTGATGGGGTATTATTTGATTCCAGCAATTTTATTGAACAAGCTTATAGTGAAGCTATAAATTTATTTTGTGATGAAAATCCATCTCTATCTCTTACTAAACCTAAAAAATCAGATATTGTATTTTTAATCGGAAAAACTTATAAAGAAATTGTTTCTTCCTTGTTTCCATTACTCCCTAACGAATATCACGATAAATTTAGACAAATCTTACTTGATATATTAAATAATAAAATCAGAAATTTCGAAGGTAAAATTATAGAAAATTCTGTTGATATTATTAAATCTTTATATGAGAATAATTATATTATAGGTACAGCTTCAAATGGTTCTTCTATTTATGGTAATGCGGTTCTTGAGACTTATGATTTAAAAAAATATTTCAACGAAGTTCTATATGTTGACTTTATAAATTTTAATTCAAAAAAGGATATCTTATCATTTTATTTACAAAAATATTCTCTTAAGCCATCTGAGCTTTTGATGGTGGGTGATAGACTTGTTGATCTATCTGCTGCTAGAGCAAATGGAACTTATTTTTGTGGAGTTGTCGGACATGGCAATCTTTTTGAGATTGCTGAATCTGACTTTATAATAAATTCAATAAATTCCTTACCGACAATCCTTAGTACATTTTAGGAGGAAATATGCTCTCTAAAAAGAAATTTGCCTTTTTATTGTCCATTATTGCTTTATTGATGATCCTTTTTCTAAGTGCTTCTACAATTCCTTCTCTAACACATTATGTTCTTGATAATGGACTCGAACTTTTTATAGTTGAAAATCATAATGTCCCTTTAGCAACTATTCAAATCGCTTTTAGAACTGGCGCTATTTCCCAGGATGCCACAAATTGTGGTTTATTTCACCTATATGAACATATGCTTTTCAAGGGAAATAGTAAATACAGAACACAAAGTGAATTTATGGCTGCAATGAACAAACTTGGCGCATCTTCATGGAATGGTGGAACTTCTTATGAATATGTTGACTATTATTTTACCATTCCATCTTACAATCTTGAAAAAGGTTTAGAGTTTTGGGCTTATGCTGTAAAAGAACCATTATTCTTAGAAGAAGAATTAATCCCCGAAAGAGATGTTGTTGCAAGTGAAGTTCAGGGTTATTTAACATCTCCTTCACAAATTTTTAGCGCAGCTCTTAATTCCAGAATGTTTTATAAATATCCATGGAGAAAAGATATTTCTGGTTCAGTTGAAATAATTAAAAATGCAACTGTTGCTCAATTAAGAGATATTCAAAATAGATTTTATATCCCAAATAACGCTGCTCTTTTTGTAGGTGGTGATGTAAATCCAAAAGAAGTAATTGAACTTGCTAAGAAATACTATGGAGATTGGAAAAAAGGTGATGACCCTTGGGCAAAACCCTTAGATCCACATCCTGCTCTTCCATCAGATGTTAATCTTATCTATCCTGATGGCACATTCTATACAAGATATGGTCTTGTTAGAATTGCTTTTAGAGGACCAGATGTATTAAAAGATACTGCTGATACTTATGCTACGGATGTATTCTTATTCTTAGTCTCAAATCCAAATGGTAAATTTAAGAAAAATATATATGCTGGAAGCCCAATA
>DAOOKC010000079.1:0-7679 GCA_035385485.1 Exilispira sp. | reverse complement strand
AATAATGTAATATTATTGATATAAAAAAGGTAATTCAATGAAGCTTTTGTATTTTGGAGAAAAAACTGAATTAGCACTTAATACAGGGAAATTTTTGATATCTGATGGCTTTCAATTTTTTATTACTGAAGGAAAAGTATCATTACAGGATATTTTAAAAAAATATATTCCAGATGTTATACTTGTTGATTCGTCTATAATTATTAAATCCCCTTACCAAATTATTAAAGAAGTAAAACAGGATGCTTTACTAAAACATTGTCCAGTCTTTCTTTTAACAACTGAAAATGAATTAAATGATTTAGATACCCATTTAGACTTAGGGATTGATGAAGTCATCTTAAAACCCTTTGATGTAAGATACCTTTCAAATCGAATTAAATTGTTTTATAGAATGTTTATTTCAAAAGATAACAATCCTCTAACCGGATTACCTGGAAATAGAGCAATTTCAATAAAATTACAAAATTTAATAATAAAACAAAATGAAATTAAATTTGCAGTAATCTATGCAGATCTGGATAATTTCAAACCTTACAATGATATATACGGATTTGCTAAAGGTGATGAAATAATTCTTTATACAGCCAAACTTTTAGAAAGTGCTCTTAAAGATTTTTCGAAATCTGAATTGGATTTTTTGGGACATATAGGTGGAGATGATTTTATTATTATTACAATTCCAGATAATATTGAAAAAATTTGCAATTTTATTACAACAAAATTTGATAAAGATGCACCTTCTTTTTATAATGAAGAAGATAGAAATAGAGGTTTTATTTTAACTAAAGATAGAGAAGGAAATTTAAAGCAATATAAGTTTCTATCTATCTCCTTAGCTGTAGTAACTAACTTAAAAAGGCAATTTGATTCAATAAGTGATCTTTCTAAAGTTGCAGCTGAAGTAAAAAAAGTTGCAAAATCAAAAGAGGGTTCATCATGGTATGTGGATAAGAGAAATGGTGATGTTCAAAAAGAAAAAGAATTTCTCGAAACTAATCATATAAATGATAGAAGAGAATCATCTTATAAATTAAAGAATAAAGGTTCTGTGCTTGTTATAGATGATCAAAGGACAGTTCTTGAATATTTAAAAAGTTTACTAGAATTTGAAGGATATGAAGTTGATGCAGAATTGCTTGCCTCCAAAGCTTTATTTAAGGCAAGTTACAAAAAATATGATCTTGTTGTCACCGATATTTCTATGCCCGAAATGGATGGTCTTACTTTTATTAAAGAGTTACGCAATAGAAAATATGGTGGAAATGTCCCGGTGGTAGTTGTATCAGCTTTTAGTAAAAAAGAACTTATTTTAGATGCATTAAAACTTGGAGTTAAAAAATTTTATAAAAAACCTATAGATAGTAGAGAATTTTTAGAGTCCATAAATACTATTATATCTGTAAATAAAACTGCATAGGAGTTTTAGCATGTCTGAAATCTATAGAGAGGAAGAAATTGCTTTTCATGATCAGAATGCTTTAAAACCCGCATTTAGTTTTGATCTTCAAAAATACAAGACTACAAATTCTATCAATGATTCTGTTGTAATAGTAGGTACACCTTTTATCAGCCCAACAAAAAAAGATAAAATTGTCATTTCTCCAACACTTTTTTCAGATAATAAGATTTTTTATGAATTTGACATTAAAGATGTCATAACATGGGAAGAACTGGATAAAATAGTAAACTCAAATGGAACCGCAATAACCTTAATTAAACTATATATTAAAAAAGGGACTGTCGGGTTAAAATATGAACCTATTTTATTCAAATAGAAAGTAAATTAGATTAAATTATAATCTTCTATAATTCCACCCGCGATTATCTTATCTTTATCGTAAACAACTGCAGATTGACCACAGGAAGAAGCCTCTGCTTGTGTAGAAAATTCTATTAATAATTTTTTTGTATTATTTTCAATAGTTAATTTAATTTTGGCTTTTTCTTCTTTTGACTTATACCTTATTTTTACAAAATACTCATCTGATTCACTTATTTTTTCTGAAGGTAAAAATAGATTGATGTTACCTGCTTTTAATGATCTAATAAATGGTTTTTCTCCCAATACCACACTTTTGTTTAATCTATCTATCTTTCTAACATAAACCCTTTTACCAAAAGCTATATTTAGTCCTTTCCTCTGTCCTACTGTATATCTATATATTCCACTATGTTTGCCTAAAATATTTCCATTTTCGTCCAAAAAATTCCCCTGTAAATCCAATTCATTTAAGCCAAATCGATTAATATAATTTTTATATGAATCTTGATTTATAAAACATATATCATAAGATTCTTCTCTTTTAGCGATATTTTCAAATCCTTCTTTTAATAAAATATCTTTTACCTCAGTTTTAGTATAACTCCCAAGAGGGAAAACAATATCCTTTAAAATAGATTGATGTATTTGCCATAAGAAATATGATTGATCTTTTTGAATATCTTTTCCCTTCATAATAAAATATTTAAAGGATTCTTCACCAATACTTTCATCTTTAAATATTTTAGCATAATGTCCCGTAGCCATTTTATCAATCTTATATTTGTGTCTAATTATATTATATAAAACTCCAAATTTGATATATCTATTACATCTTACGCAAGGATTTGGTGTTAAACCCTGTAAATAAGAATTATAAAAATTTTCTTTAATGACAACATCAAAAATATTTCTTATATCAATTATCTCAAGTTTTATTCCAAGTCTTTTAGCTGTATTATATACATCTTCAGGAACTTTTCTTCCTATCGGGAAATTAAATGCTATAACTTCATAACCCATATTTTGCAATAGAATAGCTGCAAATGTTGAATCTGCTCCTCCACTAAATGCAAGTCCAATTTTTTCCTTCAATTATAACTCCAAATTTTTTTTATTATATTTTTATTATATTTTTATTATATTTTTATTATATTTTTATTATATTTTTTTATACTTTTTTATATTATTATATATATTTTTATATTTTTTTAGTTTTTGCTGTTTTTAATTAATTTTTTAAAATATTGAATTGAGAGATAAAATTTATATGATAATGTTTTATTGATTTAATTTCTTGTGATATATAAATTTTTTTTTTTAAGTCAAACTAAAATTATATCTTTTAGGGATTTTCATGGATTTTAGTAATATATTTTATGAATATATAAACCAAAAGTATGAAAAAAGATTTTTAAAAATTTTATCATCAAGATTAAGAAACGATAATATTGAACAGGTAGATTATCTTATTGAAGAAATAGGACAGAAGACACCTTTGATCTATGAAGCATATATTAAAAACAACATATTAAAAGATAGATTGTCAAGAGTACATATTAGAGTAGCCAGTCTTTTTCTTTCAGCATATAGTTCACTTAGAATATGTTATAAAGAAAAAGAAACTCTATTAGAAATTTTAGAGGAAATTTCATCTAAAATTTTTCTTAAAGAAATGAAATTTTTTTTGAATTTATCTTTTTTATTTTCTAAAAATAAACTAATTGCAATCTGGAATTATTTTTTCCTTATCCAACAATCTTTTATTAAATTTTTTTTCCAAAATTATATAAAAATTGAAAAAGATTACAAGGATAAGAAAATTCATATAATATTAAAACCAGAAATTTATATTGTTTTTTTTGAAAAACATAAATCTTCTTTTTTATCTTTAAGCTGTATTTCTTATTTTGATTCAATAATAGATATAATCAAAAATTATTATAAAGAACTTGAAGTTGAGAAAGAAGAAAACCTTGAGGATAATAGTATATCATATCTTATTTATTATAAAGATAAATAATTCTAAATTTTTTAATTTCAAATACTTTCAAATAAATAAAGGAAAAGAATGAATAATAGAAAAATTCTAGTCTTATCAAAAGAAAAAGATGATATTTTCAATATCCCTTTTTTCTATTATGATAAAAATGATATTGATATAAAAAATCTTGTCGAAAAACATTTATTTTCATTTATAGAAAGAGATTTAGCAGAACAGGATAATACTAAAAAACAGATTATACCTTATATTGTAGTAAAAGATTCTAAAGGAAGATTTTTTACTTATAAAAGAAAGGGAAAAGAAAAAAGACTACATGGTTTTTTCTCGATTGGAGCAGGTGGTCATGTAGACTTAAATGATATTATTGCTAATTTAAATAAAAGCCTTTTGAAATTTAAAAATATTGAAGATTCAACTTTAGAAAAAGATAAATTTAATCTTGATATTGATGATTTTTTCGAAATTATAAAGTTAACATTATTAAGAGAACTATATGAAGAAGTTGGAATTAAAATAGATAAAAATGATTTTGATAAAAAACTTAAATTTTTAGGTATAATAAACGAAGATATTTCTTCGGTTGGAAAAGTTCACCTTGGATTTGTCTATCTTTATGAAATTTTAAATAATGAAAAAATAACTTTAATTGATAAAGAGATAGATTTTTTCGAATTTTATGAACCTATTAAAATACAGAATATATGGGATTCTCTTGAAAAGTGGTCTATTTTAGCCTTATCGCTTTTAAATATAAACAAAACTTTATTATATATTTCAGATAAAAATTTGAATTTAGAAAAAAAGGCTAACTTTTTCAATAATCATGGTTTTACTGAATTTATAGAATTTATTGATCAATATGATGATATAGTTAATTTTAAGCTTTTTCTGGATTTTATTATTTCATCAAAAAATGATAAAAAACTTTATTTTTATGTTGATAATGAAGAAAAATTCTCCAAAATAAATTCAATATTACATGAAAATGGTCTAATTAAAATAAACTAAAAAGATATTAATATAATTTATCAAAGTAAATAAGTTAATAAATAGAGGATATGTAAATAAAAATCAAATTTATAATATAAATTTATAAGATATGTATAATAAAAAGTTAAAATATGAAAAACATTAATTATTATAAATAAAATCTAATTTAAATAAATTTTATAAGGAATTGAAAGTGTCAAAAATACAGACAAAATTTGAAGCAAAATATCTTGTGATGACTACTCTTGCACCAATATTATGGAGTCTTGGGGGTCTTGGAGTTAGAAGTGTATCTGTAAATTCCTGGACAATAATATTTACAAGATCTATTTCTATGAGTTTAACTGTTTCTATCCTATGTCTTATTCTTTATAAAAAAAATTTTATTGTAGAATTTAAAAAGCTTGGAAAAGAAGGACTTATTATCTCTTTTTTTCTTGGCATTACAACATTTTTCTATATTCTTTCTCTTTCTAAAACCACTGTTGCAAATGCTTTGCTTGTACAAGGAACTGCACCTATTTGGGCTGCAATCTTCGCCACACTATTTTTAAAAGAAAAATTCAAACTTCCAATCTGGATAACTATTTTAACAGCTTTTGTTGGGATGATGATTCTTGTATTTAATAAAGATTTAAAAATTCATCTTCTTGGCGATTTTTATGCTTTATTAACAGCATTTGGCCTTGCATTTCAGATTCTTCTTGTTAGAAATAATCCTCATATTAATTTAATACCCGCGACTGTTATTGGTGGATTATTTGCTGCCTTTTTTTCCTTATTTTTTAAACCTTCTTTTATAATTTCCTATCATGATTTACTTATTTTATTAGGTTTAGGAGCTTTTCAAATAGGGCTTGGCTACATTTTATTTTACAGAGGAAGTAGATATTTACCGACTTCCTTAACCGGGCTTATCACTCTTTTAGAAACCATTTTGGGACCTATCTGGGTTTATCTGGTATTTAAGGAAAATATAAACCAAAATTCATTGATTGGAGGATCTGTTATCCTTTTTAGCCTTATAGTTAATATAATACTTACTTCAAGATATGAAAAAAGAAAGCTGGTTATTACAAATTCTACAAGATAAAGTCTGTATTTAAAAAATTTGAAAGTCTTTGATCCAAAATTTTATCTACAATTTCTTTATTTTGCTGTGTTCCCTTAAAAGCAACAAGCGATCGTATACTAAAGACTCTTAATGCATCAGTTATAGATAAAGTTCCTTCAGCAGAATCTTTTCTTCCAGTAAATGGGAAGATATCCGGACCTCTTTGGCATTGACTGTTTATATTTACCCTTGAAACCTGATTAACAAGGGGATCAATAAGTTTAGCTATTTTTTGTGGGTCATTACTAAATATGCTTGCCTGCTGCCCATAATTAGAGTTTACTATATATGACAATGGGAAATCAATTGAATCAAAGATAACTATAGGAATCAATGGTCCAAACTGTTCAACATTGTATATATCCATATTTTCTTTTACATTCCATAAAACTATAGGTTTAACAAGTTGAGTAGAAATATCACTTTCTTTTGTTGGTAAAAACTTTGATAAATCCTTAAGCTCGATTTGATCTCCATCAATAAAAGCATTAGCCCCTTTACTTAAGGCATCTTCTACAAGTTTATATAGCTGATATGGCTTTGTTTTTTCTGCAACAGGAGTTATAAAAGAATCTTCCCATGGAAGACCAATTTTTATTTCTTTTATTTTTTCAAAAAAAGCTTGCTTAAAACTTTTTTCAATTTTTCTATCTATAAAGATAATCTTTAAGGCTGTGCATCTTTGACCATTAAATGAAAGACTTCCAGAAATAATTTCGGAAACAGTTAAATTTAAATCAGCATCATCCAATACAATAGCGGGATTTTTTGCATCAAGCCCTAAAACACATCTTAACCTATGAGGTGCAGGATGTTGTTTTCTGATGATATCGGCAACCTTTGAGGTTCCAATAAAAGCAAGGACATCCACCCTACCACTGGATATTATAGGTGTTATAATTGTTGGTCCATCACCATAAACAAAGTTAACTACACCAGGAGGAAAAGCCTCAGCAAAACAGGGTAAAAGATATTTAAAAAATAAAACTCCTATTTTTGGTGGTTTTACTATAACAGTGTTACCCATTATTAATGCTGGAATTAAAGTAGTAAATGTCTCATTTAATGGATAATTAAAAGGTCCCATACATAAAACAATTCCTAAAGGTGATCTTCTTATTTGAGCATAAACATTATCTGCTATTACAAGTCTTGAGGATGTTCTGTCCAAATCTTTTAAAGCAAATATTGTATCTTCTATATAGGATATTGTTCTTGTAAATTCTTTTTCTGAATCCATCTTAGATTTGGCAATCTCAAGCATCAACAAAGAAACTATCTCTTTTTCAAATTTTTTCATTGAAGTTAAAAATTTCTCTACAGCCTTTATCCTGTCTTCAACTTTCATTGTTGGCCAAAGGCCATTTCCATTATCAAAAGCTTTTGCTGCAGCCTCTAAAGCTAAAAGTGCCTGATTAGATGTCATTCTAGGATGACTTCCAAGATATATTGGTCTATTATTTTCATATATTGGAGAATATATCTCTATCTTCTCCTCATTAAATTCGAAAAGTTTTCCATCAATCAGAGTTTCTCTTTGTTCAATTGGAATTTCACAAAAAAGATTTTTTTTTATTTCGGCTATCATTTTTATTCCTTGTTATTATTATTCTACTAAATCTTATTCTTTATATTTTATTTTTTTTAATTTTATTTTATTTTTTTATTTTCTTTTCTTATCTTTTAATTTTTTTTATTTTGTTTTGTTTTTTTATTTTATCCTTTATTATTTATTTTTTCTATCACTTTTCTTTATTTTTTCCTTTTTTATTATACAAATTTAATTTTCCATTACAATTTGCATTTTC